>JAUVMS010000303.1 GCA_030600135.1 Hyphomicrobiales bacterium
CAAGTCGGTCGTGTAGCCATAGTGGCCGTGCAGCAGCAGGCACTGATGAATGATCTCACAAGTGGTCTTTGGCACATACCATTTGCACATGGCCGCCTCGGCAGTGTGCGGCCGGCCCACGTCACGCAGTCCCAGTGTGTGGTAGCAGAGCTGGCGCATCATCGTGAGTTGTGTTTCTGCCTCGGCGAGGGGGAAGCTGACGCCTTGATATTGCGCCAACGGCGCGCCGAATGCCTCGCGCTCCTTTACGTATTGCCAGGTTTCATCCACCGATGCCTGCGCCGGCCCGATGCATTCGAGGCCGATTAGCGCACGACTGTAGTCGAACCCGGCCATGACCGTGCCAAAGGCACGATCCTGCTCGGCCATCATGCACTCGCCAGGCACGAACACGTCATCGAAGAACACCGAACCGCGCCCGACGGGTTTGGTGCCGACGTCATCGAACTGCGTCCGAGTGATCCCCTTTTCGTTGAGATCTACAAAGAAGGCGCTGACTCCGCGTGAGCCAACTTCAGGGTTCCCAGTCCTGGCAAAAACGACCGCCGCGTCGGCCTGATCGGAAAAGCTCATGGAGGTCTTCTCGCCCGTCAGGCGCCAGCCGTTTCCAGATTTTACGCCGCGCAGCTGAAGATTTGCCGCGTCCGATCCACCGCGGGGTTCCGTCAAGCAGAGCCCGATCACTTTTTCACCGGCGATGACCCTCGGCACCCATTCCTGCGCGATCGCCGGCGAGGCGTGTTTGGCGATCATGCTACCCATGAGTGAGGCCAACAGCTGAACGTAGCTGATATTAAAATCCGCATAGGCAACCTGTTCGATCATCAATCCGGCGGTCAACGAACTTTCGCCCATGCCACCAAGTTGCTCGGGCAAATCCGGTCCGATGAGGCCCAATGAACCCATTTCCCGCACGAGATCGCGGTCCAGTTGGTGCTCCGTCGCACGTTCCTGGTAGCCCGGCGCGAGTTTCTCACGGGCGAAGCGAGCGGCCGTTTCACGGAAGGCTTCTTGCTCCTCAGTTAGTTGAATGGGCATTGCGGACCTCCCTTCTTGTTTGGCCCTAGAATACGTGTTGCCTCGAAACTAACAACTGTTAGAATATGGAGCAACACGAAACTGACAAACCGACCTTGTCGGTCGCGCATTCTTGCCAACGTCGAAATTTGTGACGGCCCGTGCGCTCGACTCAGTGGAGCAATCGCTTTTTGTGCCAGTGCTGACGGCGAGGGACAGTGCCTGAAGCGCTGCATGAGCGTTGTGTCGACCGGTCAGCTGGCTGCCAATCATGAACGATTGCCCATCGCCGCTTTCAGAAGTTCGACGGAATCGGGATTTTGCAGCGATGAAAGATCGCCAGGGTTTGAAGCCAGATAGACCGCCCGCACGACGCGACGCATCGTCTTCATGGTGCGTGTTTTTGGTAACTCTGGAACGTAAATGAACTCGCGCGGCTTGAACGGTTTGCCTACGCGCTCGGCAACCTTTAGGCCGAGCCTCCCGCTGAGGGCCTGCCCCGCCTTGGCGCCCGGCGCCAGCACGCAAACGCAGATGACCGCGACGCCTTTGAGATCGTCCGGCGCGGCAATCGCAGCGGCATCCAGAACCTCGCCGGTTTCCATGACGGCAGCCTCGATCTCCGGTGGTCCGACGCGCTTGCCGGCGACGTTTATCGTATCGTCCGAGCGCCCGAGGATGTACCAAGTTCCGTCCGGATCGCGTCGTGCCCAGTCGCCATGGCGCCACACGCCCGCAAACGTGGACCAATACGTCTCGATGTAGCGCGCCTCGTCCTGCCAAATGCCACAGGTGAGCCCCATGGGTGGTTGGGTGACCACCAATTCGCCGACTTCGCCAGGTGCGGCTTCTGTCCCATCCTGGCGAAACACTTTGGCGCCGACGCCCAGGCATTCGGCCGAGAATCCGCAGGGTTTAATGCCCTGGAGGACGGTCGACGTCACGATTCCGCCGACCAGCTCCGTGCCACCAGAGATGTTGATCGGGACGGCGCGATATCCGCAGATATTCTCCAGCTGCCAAAGCCACGCCTCATCTGTCCACGGCTCCCCGGTTGAGGCGACGATGCGCAACGACGAGAGATCCAATTGCTTGAGGGCAGCCGGGTCCTGCGCCATCAGTTGCCGCACCAAAGTTGGCGAGAGACCGAGGTTGGTCACCCGCTCCTCGTCCACCAGTCGGAGCATCCTGAATGGATCTGCGGGAGACATTGGCGCGCCTTCGGCGAGCACCAGGGTCGCTCTCGCAAGCGTTGCCGAAACCAGCATGAGCGGGCCCATAATCCAACCCATATCCGTCATCCACAGGTGCCTGTCGCCGGGCCTGAGATCGAGGCAGAGGATGAAATCGGCGGTCGACTTTGCAACAAGTCCGAGGTGGGTCTGCACCACGCCCTTGGGTTTACCGGTCGTCCCCGACGTGTAGGCGACCATCAACACGTCCTGCGCGGCCGCCGGATATGGCGTGAACTCGGCCGCAGCTTCGTCAACTGTGACGGACCAATCTAGGTCACGGTGCGGATCGGCGGCGATACCGCCAAAGCGGCGGAGACTAATGACCCTCTCCACCGTGGGTGCCTCGGATAGTGCCTCGACCAAAACGGGTTCGAGCGGGATTTTGCGACCGGCTCTGATCGTCGCGTCGACCGTCAGCACGGCCTTTGCGTTGGCGTCGGCAAGTCGGGTCGCAATGGCGGGCGGGGCGAATCCGGAAAACAGCGGCACCACCATGGCCCCAAGGCGCGCGATCCCCATGAATGCCGCCGCAATCTCCGGGATCATCGGCATGTAGATCGCCACGGCGTCGCCCGGGCCGACCCCGAGTGCAGCGAGCGCGTTGGCGACCTTGCAGCTTTGCGCGAGTAGCTCCGCGTAAGTCCAGGTGCGTTTTTCCCCGTCCTCGCCCCGCCAGCTTATTGCACACCGTTCGCCGTCGCCGCCATCGACCCATCGATCCAGGCAGGACCGGGTGAGATTTGCTTTTGCGCCGACGCACCAGCGGACATGCTCGGGCCCGTCATCAGCCACTCTGATGTGCTCATAGGGGACGTCGAAAACAATGCCGGTATCGTCCAGCAGCGTCGCCCAAAACCAATCGGGGTCCTCGTTTGACCGTCGCACCAGGGCTTCATAGTCAGGCATCTCCAGTCGTTGGAGAAATTTTGCGAGATTGCTGGCTTGGCGAACATCGGCTGCGCACGTGAACACTGTTTTGTCCTTCTATGTTCGCCCAAGAAGACTGCTAAATTCGCGATTTGGCAAGTTCGTAGAAGCGTTACGTTGCTCCGACGGTTTGTAATCGGTTCTTGTTGTCCGAATAGCGCCTCGCTTGGCGGGGCTCGGCGCGGCGGACGCCGCTGTCCCGGTTTCCTATTGGGCAACGGGATACACCATGTTGCTTACACGACAGGCTGCTATCCGTGCATGGTGAGGCCACCGGAGACCGAAATCGTCTGACCGGTAATAAATCCCGCATCATCGCTCGCCAGGAAACACACGATGCCCGGAAAGTCGCTGGGTTGCGCAAGACGCTTCATGGGTATGGCGCGCTTGAGGCCTTCCGCGATCCTTTCGCCCGCCTCTCCCTGGGCGACCTGAGCGAAGAGCGGTGTATCCGTCGGGCCGGGGCAAACAGCGTTGAGCTGCACACCCGAACGCGCCAGCTCACGCGCCATGGTCTTGGTGAAGGCAACGATCCCGCCCTTGCAGGCCGAATAAACGGCTTCTCCCGACGATCCGACGCGACCGGCGTCCGAGGCAATATTGATCACCCGGCCGGAACCCTGTTCGACCATGGACGGCAACACCGCGTGATGCATGTGGAGGGGGCCATAGAGGTTGATGTCAATCACCTTCCTCCACAGGTCGACATCGGTTTGCAGGAACGGCGCGATTTCGTCCCAACCGGCATTGTTGACCAAGACATCGACAGGCCCGTTTCTTTGCACATCGCCGACGGCCTTGAAGACGTCGTTCCGGTCGGTGATATCGGTCCGAAATGCGTCTGCCTTTCCTCCCGCGTCGCGGATCATGGCGGCCGTCGCCTCGGCACTGGACCCGTTGATGTCGAAGATGGCCACGATCGAGCCTTCCTCACCAAACCGTTGGCAAATTGCACGCCCGATCCCGCTGCCGCCGCCCGTTACGATGACACGTTTGTCATTCAACCCTTGCATGGCCACATCCTCGTTTACGTTTGCATCCGTCTTGTCTGGCTAGATCCGAATGGTTAGAAGATCAACGCGCGCTTGCTTCATTTTCGAACGCATGTTAGAAAATAGGCGCTCGCAATTCCATTGTCCAGACACGAAACGGTGGTTGATGTCGACCGAGGCTCAACGAGGCGGATCGGGGAGCGCTCGCAAGAAGGCCGATCGCACGCGCGAGGAACTCCTTAGGACGGCCGCTCGAATGTTCCGGGATCGTGGCTACACGGCCTCGACGCTTCGTGACATTGCTGCGGCCTCCGGCATGAAGGCTGGCAGCGTATACTATCATTTTGCTTCGAAGGACGAGATCCTCGAGGAGATATTGGATCAGGGCCTGCGCGAAATCTATGATGGCGTAAGGGCGGTCATCGATTCCGACGCGGGTGTCGACTACCGTGCCAAGATCGCAGCAGCGATCCATGCGCATTTGAGCCTGCTGTTGGCGCACAGTGAATACACCTCCGCAAACATTCGCAACTATGGCCAACTGCCCGAAGCAATTCGTGAGCGGCATAGGCCCTTGCGGCGGCTTTATGCCAAGCTTTGGGACACTTTGCTGAGTGATGCGCAGCAAGCCGGACAACTGCGCGAGGACATCAAGATTGTGCCGTTGCGCCGGTTCCTGCTCGGCGCTCTCAATTGGACCGTCGAATGGTTTAACGTCGAGCGGCATTCAGTGGACGCGCTCGCCGATCGATGCGCGTCGCTGGTCCTCGACGGCATGGGCACGGGGCGGACGAGTGGAGAGCCGTTGCAACCAGTCTCGCAAAAGTCCGAACGAAATAACATTCAGAATATCCGCAC
>JAUVMS010000377.1 GCA_030600135.1 Hyphomicrobiales bacterium
GACCAACGCCGAAAACTTCAGATTTGCCGATTTTACTTTGGATGAAACGCGAAATCGGCTCATCGCGATTGCCGAGACGGTTCCCCCGGATGGCGACGGCGAGCATGTCCAGCCCGAAAACAGCCTTGCGACTATTTCGCTCGATCAAAGCCGATTCGGCCGGATCGAAACGCTAACTTCAGGCCGTGATTTTTATGCTGCGCCACGCCTGTCGCCCGATGGTCGAAAACTGGCTTGGCTCGACTGGCAGCTCCCCGACATGCCCTGGGACCAGGCCGAACTCCATGTCGGCGAATTCGACGCATCGGGTCAGTTGGGGAGAGCAAAAAGCATTGCCGGTGGCGACGGAAATGCCGTCTTCCAACCGGAATGGGGTCCTGATGGCAGACTTTATTTCGTCTCTGACAAGTCTGGCACCGGTAAGCTCTACGTTTGGGACGGCGACACGGTTGACCTGGCCCTGCAATGCGACGGCGACCTTTCGCGGCCGCTGTGGGCGCTCGGCACACGGTCCTACGCAGTTGCAACCGATGGCAGCATCGCCGCGGCGACGCTTGTCGACGGCGGTGCACAGTTCGTCTTTTCGTCGGGCAAAACCGGAGAGCCGAAGCAAATTGCGCTGCCCGTGCGCGGCCTCGAAAACGTCATCACCAACGACACCGGATTCGGCGCCATCGTCACTCGCGACAACGAACCGCCCGCGGTTGCACACATCAGTGTAGAGACGTCTTCGCTCACGACCTTGCGCGCCTCGGCGGAAATCGATCTCGACAGTGGCGACATCTCCCGGGGCGACGCACTCGAGTTTCCAGGCGACGAGGGCGCGTCCGTCTTCGCCCAATATTATCCCCCCAGAAACGGTCATTTTCAGGGGCCGGCCGGAGCGCTGCCACCGGCAATCCTGACCGTGCATGGCGGCCCGACGGGATCGACCGACCGCGGCCTCAAGCTCAAGACCCAATACTGGACGAGCCGCGGCTTCGCCGTCCTCGACGTCGACTATTCCGGCAGCACCGGCTATGGCCGCGCCTATAGGGACCGCCTCGACGGGGCTTGGGGAATTCGCGACGTCGCGGACATGGTTGCTGCCGCACGCTACCTCGCCGAGAGCGGGCGTGCCGACCGACGACATATCGTCATTTCCGGCGGCAGCGCCGGGGGCTTTACCGTGCTGTTGGCACTCGCGACAGGCGACACGTTCGCCGCAGGCGCATGTTACTACGGTGTCTCAGATCTCGCGCAATTGCTCGCCTTTACCCACAAGTTCGAGTCTGGCTACCTCTACCGCTTGATGGGCGTCGGCCCGGATGATTGGCAACAGGTTTTTCGCGAACGCTCACCGCTCAGTCATGTCGACGAGATTTCACAGCCAATCATTTTCTTCCAAGGCCTCGAGGACAAGGTGGTACCGCCGGATCAAAGCCGAATGATGGTCGAGGCCTTGAGAACGCGTGGCATCCCAGTTCGCTATCACGAGTTTGAAGGCGAGCACCATGGCTTTCGCCGCGCGGAGACGATTTGCCAGGCATTAGAGGCCGAGCTTGCGTTCTACGTCGCAGCGCTGCCGCTTGCGGAAAACAAATAGTGGCGCACAATCGGCAATGTGCGTGAGTGGGCGTCAATTATTGTTTGGCTGCATGAGATGCCATCGCTTTTTGTTCCATGCCCGTCGGGCGGCATCATCCCTCAAATGATGGCCTGCTCTCGGAACGGGGTATTGCTGACCACCCGCTCATATCCAAGTTCGCTCAGATCGAGCGAGCGGTATTCGCCATAAGTTATAAGCTCGCTCACCCCGCGCCCGACCGCCGGCGATTGTTGCAATCCGTGCCCACTAAAACCGTTGGCAAAAATGAAGTTGGCGACTTCGTGATGTGGACCGATGATCGCATTTTGGTCGAGCACGTTGTATGCATAGTGTCCGGCCCAGGCGTTCACGAGTTTGATCGCCTCGAATTGCGGAACGCGGTAGGCAAGCGTCGGCCAGATTTCGTCCTCGAACTCTGAATAGTGAACGTCGAAATCGTCATAGGCCACCGCGGCATCGGGTTTCGGGACCGTCCCTGCCAGAAAGTAGCGCCCCTCCGAGCGGCAATGAATGCCACTTGGGTCGATCGTCAAAGGCATGGTCATACCGAGCGGCGTCTGGCAATCGAAAACGAAAAGGCAGCGCTTGCGCGCTTCGACCGGAACTATCAACCCCGCGGTTCGGGCGGTTTTCGCGGCTCGTGGGCCGGAAGCATTGACGGCGACGCCGCAGGAAATAGTCTCCCCTGTCACCAAACGCACCGCCGCCACCCGGTTACCGTCTCGCGCAATATCGACGACCTCGTTGGTGACGTACTCGACGCCATTCTCTCGCGCCCTCGCCCTTAGCGCCTGCATCATCGTGTATCCGTCGAACCAGCCTTCGCCGACCGGATTGAAACTGGCGAGCGAGATATCCTCGAGCTGAAAAAACGGAAACCGCGCCTGGACCTCATCGCGCGATAGCAGCTCGGTCGCCGCGCCGCATTCGCGCTGGACAGCGTGGTTGTCCCGCAGGATATACGCCTTGTCCTCAGGCGCGAGGAAGAGGTAACCAAACTCGTGGAGCGTAATCTCGGGAGCGTCCCCGCCGACAATTTCCCGAAACCGCCGCACGAATTCGGTACCAAAGAGCGACATGCGCACGTTGATCGCATTGGAATACTGGTGACGGATGCAACTCGCCGATAATGCGGTCGACGCGTACGTATAGGCCGGGTCACGTTCGACGACCAGCACACGGCCGGTGAAGTCTGGATTTTCCGAAAGGAACCAAGCCACGGCCGAACCAACGGCCGCGCCGCCGACGATGACAACGTCATAGCGTGAATGGCGTGGTCTCGCCCCAAGCGGTTGATTCGCCATATTCCCTGCGGTCCCTCGCTGCCGTAGGTTTCATTGCCCAGCGAGGGTATAAAAAGCCAATTCCTTGGCGCACGCCACAAAAATTTGCTTCCGCGGCCGACGCCAGATGCGGAAAGAGCCCCTCCAACGAGAGGCTCTTTCACAGGCTGTCAATCGATCGGTGATTTCACACCACCAAGCGCTTTAGCAAAAAAATCCGCCTCAACGCTTGGTGCGAACGGACGCGCTTGTTCTCGCGCCGTTGGCATAACTCACACTGCCGTTGACATAGAGCCCAACACTATTCTTCGCAATTGCCATTGATCGTGTGCCGAGCGGCGTAAAACGCGACATCGCGGCCAACTCGCTCTCGCTCACCAAGTAAATTTTGCCGTCGACATAGATCTTGACGGTGCTCTCGGAACGGGCCTTGGCCATGATGTTGCCGCCCTTGGCATAGACTTTGACCTTTGACTTGTTCCGCTCTTTGTAGCTCACCTTGCCATTAGCCGTGAACATCGTGCTGTGGCCAGCACTCGATTTACCTTCCGCGAACCACGGGCCGACCACACCTGCTGACGTGTTGGCATAGTTGGCGTGCATGTAGTCAAAGTGGTCGGTCTTAGCTTTCACATGTGCCTTTGCTTTGGCGTCGGCAACGACGAATGACGATAGCCCATGACCACCACTGCCGTGGGAGAATCCACCGGCCTGTGCGCTTTGTGCCATCGCAATGGCAGCTGCGGCCGCCAATCCGATTGTCGTCAGATGCTGTAACTTCAACATGTCTCCATCCTTTCTGGAGCTGCCCCCCAAAGAACAGCGTTACCCAGCCTTCTCATTGTCTCTAAGGCTCTTGTTGTTTCATTCCTGTTCGCCGGCCGCTTCCCGTAACTGCAGAAAGCTCCGTCAGTTTGGCAAGAGGCGGGGCGCAACCGCAATGTTGCAACCCCAACGCTCTCAACAGTCTTAGTAGCCGCTTCCGGCCCGCGAAAACGATTCCGCACTGCCCCAAGCGGACCCGCTTGCGTAGCCATGCGTCATGACGCCACCGAACGAGCCGGACATGCTGCTGTTGCCAACAATTCTTGCTGAACCATTGGAAGACCGGTCGAACATGTATTTTTGGCTCGTGCCTTTACAAAGTTTCGTCGAGAAATACTCGTGGCCCTTTTGATTTTGGCTGCTCGAATAGGTGTGGATCTCACCCATTCCACCGCCGTA
>JAUVMS010000425.1 GCA_030600135.1 Hyphomicrobiales bacterium
GAAACAAAGGCCCTTGATGATACGGATCGGGAGGGCGAAGAGGTCACGGCGCGTTCGCGTAATGAGGACGATGAAAGCGGCGCCGTACCGAGCCGTCTCAGTGCCCTTGAAGAAGACGATGGGGATGGTGGGAACGATGGTGAGGCGCTGACGTCAGATGAGAGCGATGATCGTCTGGGTTCCGATGAACCCTTGATCGATGTCGCGCGCGAAGATGACGATGATCGCGGGCGGGCGTCTGATGTGAAGGCTCTGCGAGAAGACGACGATGAGGGGGATGGTCCGCTTGCCAGCGCCGAGACGGGTGACAGCGATGAGGCGATAGCTGGAGACGCAGGCGACAATACCTCGGATCGCGTCGCACTGAGTAGCGATCGTAACGACGAGCGCCTAGTGGTTCGGCTCGAGGAAACTGATGAGCCAATCCCGGTAGAAGCCATGCGCGAAGACGACGGTAGGGCCCTTCGCGGCGATGATGCCGAGGCCGTCAAATCCGACGACAGGATCGATGCCGAAAACGGCCAAGCCGTGGTTCTCGAGGAAGAGGGTTTTGTAACACCCACAGCGGCGCGCGATGATGACGGCGAAACTTCCGTGCGAGCAACCGATTCCAGCGACGCCAGAGCGGTTGAGGAGGAAAGGGTCGAAGAGGCAGGTTCGTCGAGCGCCGACGATTACGAGGAAAAGACTGCGAAAGACGAGACGGTTTTTCAGTTGGATTCAGACGATGAGCCCCTTTCAGCCGGAAGTGCGGCAGGAGATGGCGCTGATGAGGCCAAGCGATCGGAGCGAGCCCGCGATCGAGACAATGACGATTTCGACATTTCTCGTGACACTGCAATCCTAGCGGAAGAAGACGAGGGCGAGGGCTCCAAGGAGGAAAAAACGACACGCACGGCGCGCTTGTCCTTACCAGACGACGACGATGTGTCGATGGAAAGTACAAAGACAGGTTCGTTTATTCGAGGCAGGTACAGTTGGTATCGACCGATTACCGCTGAAGACGAGGAGGAAAACCTTGCTCGCAAGGCCAGAGATCGACGTCGAACGAGCGATGAGGTCCGCAGATCAGTGACCGACCTGGATCAGGGCGATGATTTCGAGGAAGAATTAGACTCCTCGAGCGACGAGGAGTTTGCCGGCGGCGTCATTGCGCTCGAAGGCCGCGAATTGGTGCCGGCATTCGAAGATGATGGCGATGGTCGCGGCTCTGAGGATCGGGCCAAACTCGGTGACGCCGCCAGAGATCCAGCCGTACGCGCCAATGAGGCCAGGGATAGCGATCCCGCTAGAGCGAACTCGCGGCGATCGATCGGAGAAGAGGACGACGAGAGCGAAGACACCACACGAGTGGCAATGCTGCCGCCGATCCCGTCCAGCATGGCCGGGCCAAAATTCGCCAGACTCGATTCGGTGAAAGCCGGCTTCAAGTTCAAGGTGGCATGGAGTTCGCCGGCGCGACGCAAGGATTGGATCGCCATTGCCCGTCCCGATCAGAAGTCCGACAACTACATCGCACTGAAGGCAACGCGCGCGTCTGGTGATCTGGAGCTGAGGGCGCCGAGCAAACCGGGGCCGTACGAGTTGCGTTACATTTCCAGTCGCGATGGGCGCGTGATATCGCGGCAGTCATTCCAGGTCGATAAAGGCGGTGTCAAGCTGGTCAGCAACGGGTTTGCCGAATCGGGTGATCAAGTTTGGGTCTGGTGGTCGGGTCCTGGCGATTCCAGCGATCTCGTCACGCTCGCTCGCGAAATAATGGACGATGACAACTATTTAATCTCGCGCCCGATTGTCGATGGAAATCCGATCATTTTCGAAGCCCCGCAGCGCGTTGGCAGCTACGAGATTCGCTACGTCAACGGGACCGAGAACGTCGTGATGTACCGCCGAAAGTTGGTGATCACAGAGCCGCAAACCTTGAGTGGCACGCCTTAGCGGCCTGGTCGGTAACGTGCCGCGCGGCGCTCTCAACGCCGGATGAGACTCTGAATGTCGCCAAGTTGCAAGCGTGCCAGCCGTCCAATCATCGCTTGACCTACGTCGCTATTCGGGAAGCCCGACGCTCGTGAGGGCTGTGAACAGCCTTTCCCGGTGCTCGATGTTCTTCAATCCTTGCGATTTCACAAATGTTTCGACGCTGAATTGTGGATCCATCTGGCGAACCTTCTCGCCCATCTTCCGAGCCTCGTCGACGCGGCCTAATTCAGCATTGAGGGCCGCTAAGAGAACCGGCGCGGCATAGAAGTCGGGCGCGCGTCGCAAAATATCCTCCGCCTCGTGCACCGCCTCGGCAAGATTGCCTATCATGTAGTGGGATTGAATTTTCACGGTCGCAAACCATCCAGGATAGTTCGAAATTTCCTGAGTGGCCTTCGTCATGAGGGCGAGGGCATTGCGCGGTTCGTCTGCGCACATCAGTGCCAAGGCCAGATTGGCCACGCACGAGGGTTCGTTTGGCTCCAGATCGCACGCGGTCTGTGCTGCGGCGATGGCCTCTGCATAGTTTCCTTTTGCAATTTCGATCGCTCTCTTGGCAGAGTATGGCCTGGCATCGCGCGGCGCAGCAGCCATGGCGATGTCAATGTAGGATTGGGCCTTGGCGATGTATTCCTCGGCGGTCTTGCGATCCTTCCACAAAGCCATTTGCGCATAGCAGAATGCGCTGGCGGCACGCGGCGCCAGGAAATCGGGATCGATGGCAAAAGCCCGATCCCACATGGCAGCGGATTTGGCGATGCTGTCTGGAGAATGTTTTTGAAACTCGTGAAATGACTTGGCCGACAGTTGCCAGGCCTCGAAATTGTTGGTGCCGCGTTGCCAACGATCCGAGTATGACCCGGCTCCCAGTTCGCCATGCACCGCGATGACAATATTGCGGGCAACGTCATCTTGCACTTGGAACATGTCGCTGACATCGCGATCGTAGCGCTGGGCCCAGGATTGCACGCCCGAAAAATTGTCCAACAGTTGGGCTGACACCCGGATCCTGTTTCCGGCCTTGCGAATGCTTCCCTCCAAAGTGTAGCGCGCCGGTTGCCGAGCGGCTGTATCCGCCAATGACCCAGCACCATCCCGCGCTCCCAGTGCGGGCGTGGGCCTGACGACGGTGAGTTGGGAAATATTTCCCAGCGCCGTGATGATGTCCTCGGCAATCCCCTCACAAAGAAAACCCAATTCGCTGTCGTTCGAGAGGTTCTCGAAGGGTGTGACTGAAATCGTCGAGCGATGCGGGACCGTTGCCGGCAATCGATCGGAGACGGGCATATGGTCACCTGCTGAGCGAGCATCACTCGCCTTTGCGGTCCAGTGATAGACATGTATCGGCCGTGGGATGTTTTTGACCTCATGCTCGCCTGCGTCGACAAACGCGACGTCGACACGATTGCCGAGACTTTCATAAACGATGGATGAGATGCAGACCCCACCGGGAGCCGCCATCGCTTCAAGCCGGGCGGCAATATTCACCCCGTCACCATAGATATCGCCGCCATCGATGATGATGTCGCCGAGGTTGACGCCGATGCGAAGTCTTACGCGTTTGTCGTCCGCGGTTGAGCAGGCGGTTTGGACGGCAACCGCGCATTCGACCGCATCGACCAGGCTAGCGAATTCCACCAGCACCCCGTCACCCATGAGCTTGAC
>JAUVMS010000094.1 GCA_030600135.1 Hyphomicrobiales bacterium
ATTGTCAGCCAGGAATTGCGAGATCTCTTCGCGCAGCACGACGAATGTGGCGTATCTGTCGGGAACGTCGATAATCATGTGGTCGACGTTATCGCCATACCAAATTTCACGCAGGACGCCCGTGTTGGCACGCGCGTCCCAAACCCACTTGGTCATCAGCGGATACTGCTCCGGCAACAGGTTGTGCAAAATCTCGGCGGCCAGATCGCGCGTCCATCGATAGGATTTCTCCGGCGGGAAGGCGGAGACAAATGCCTCAATTTTCCCATCGACCGCCGCCGTGTCAGCCGCCTCGGCGACCAAATCACCCACAACATCGCGAACTCGGGCATAGCCAAGCTCATCGAGAGCACTCGAAACACGCCGGCGCACGGTGGCCATATAGGCGAACAGCCGCTCGAAGCCAGCCTCATCCATTGTTCGGGCCTTGCCATCGGCCAACACATCCTGAAACAGTTTGGCTTTGAGTTTCAATGCTTTCGCGAAGGTCTCGATGCCGCCCTGGGCTTCAGCCGCCTTGATCAGCGTTTCCAATGAAGCCGTGAGCTTGGGACCGGACAAATGCAAAACCGGTCGCTGTTCCAGCAGCGATGCAGATCCTTGTGAAGCGGCCGTTGCCATCTGAACTCAACACCAATTGGCGCGATTGGTCGCGCAATTGTTAGCCATCATTCAGCCGCCTCGGCGACGATCGTGTTCATCGCCCCAAGCGCCGACATCGCCGCAGCATTGGCTTGCGCAATGGAATCATCGATCGTCTCCGGTCCGATTGCCGCCCCGGCCACGAACACCCCTGGCCGCGATGTCGCCCCCATCACGCCGTAGCTGTCCTGGCGTGCAATAAAACCTTGGCGGTGCAGATCAACGCCAAATATCTCCGCCAGCAGCAGGTTGTCGACGTTGGGATCCATGCCGATCGCATGCACGACCAGGTCGAATGGTATGGTTATGGGGCGTTTGACGAGCGTATCCTCACCCTTACGATGAGTTGCTTGCCGTCTGACGTCACCTCGGCGATCCGCGCCTTGATGTACTTGACCTTGAACTCTTCCTGGCTGCGCCAATAATAATCCGTCTCGTATAGGCCGTAGGTGCGGATATCCATGTAGTAGATATAGACATGGCAGTCCGGCAGCTCCTCGCGGATCTCCATTGCCATGTTTGCCGACACGGTGCAGCAGATCTTCGAGCACCACTCCCGCCCAATCTGGCGGTCACGTGAGCCAACGCAGAGCAGGATGGCGACACGCTTGGGCGTACGGCCGTCGGAGGGGCAACGCACGCCTTTCCCGCCGGAAATCATTTGTTCCACCTGCGTCGTCGTCACTACGTCTGGAAACGTACCAAAGCCCCACTCTGGTTTGTTGACGGAATCGAAATGCGTAAAGCCCGTGCACAAGATGGCCGCACCGACATCGACCGATGAGCCGTCCGAAAGCGTCGCCTCAAAGTCACCCGGGGTGCCGTTGAACTGCTTGACCGTCGTGGCCGTGCGCACATCGATCGCCGCGTTTCCCTCCACACGGGCCACCATGCCGCCGATGGCGTCTTTCGCCCATTCGCCCGAGGGCACCAGTTTCGCATAGCCCGACAATATCGGCGCACCACCCAGCTGATCCACTTTCTCGACAAGCACGACCCCCTGTCCCACGGTCGCCAGCGCATTCGCTGCCGCGAGGCCGGCCGGCCCGCCACCGACGACAAGAATTGGCTTGCTCATCAAAAATTCTCCTCAATCAGCGTCCGGCCGACGCCGCCAATAGCAACCTAGCGAGCCGGTTCAAGCCTCTTTTGTGATCGGTCTGAAGCCCGGTCCCGAGGTGATCATCAAACGAGGATCATAAAGCTGGTCTTGCTGGCCCGCCTCGATCTCCTCGAGATAGGTCTCGAATTCTTGTTTCTTTAGTTTCCAATCGATCCCCAATTTTTCCATCAACCGCTCGGTCGGTGAGGCATGCCAATGGGTTTGCACAATCTTGTATGGGTCCGCCCCGCACACGAGCGCTGCAAACTGGCAGTCCGCCAATATCGGCAGCTCAAAATCCTTGCCATCCGCCTTGCCGATCCACTGGTTCTTATCGAGCGTCGTAATGCAGCCCGTGTCATGCCCGATCATCACATCGGCATTGGCTTCCTCGACCGCCACACGCACCTTGCGGTCTATCGCGAACGATCGGGTAAATTCACGCTCAGAGATGATGTGGCGAAAGCCGAAACCACAGCAGTCGTACCAAGTCTTGTAGTCGACGACCTCGGTGCCGAGCGCTTGCATGACGCCCGTCGAAACTGCCACGCGATTGCCGTCTAGCACGTCGTCATCGTAGATCGCGTCCTCCGGCACCATCTTGTAGACGTGACAGGCCGGATGGATCGTTGCCCGAACGCCGCTCGCGTCAAGTTCCTGGTGGTTGGCGATCTGGTGGCGCATCACGTGCACCCACTCCGAATAGTGTACGATTTCCTCAGGGATGAGCAGCTTGCCGTCGACCAACCGACCGAGTTTGCCGAGAATCTTGCGCACGCGCTCGCGCAACTCGGCGGAACGCAGCAGATAGCCCCGCACCTCCTTGTAGTTGCCAAACGAAGTGCCACAATGCACCAGAGGAAAATAATGCCCGTCCTCAAAACCCTGGGCGCCGCCCGAGACATAGGCCTGATGGAAATTGCGCAGGAAAACCGCGGCCAGACTTTCGATATTGCCGATACCGGAGCCGTGGTAGTTCCAAGCCGTGCACGATGTCTGATCGGTCTCGTCGAGATACGAGATCTCCATCTTGTTCATGAGCCAGAGGAGCGAGACCGGATAGCCCGGGATGTTGCCGCACTGGCCGCAGGACTTGTGATGCCAGAGCTGGTTGGTCGGCACTTTTTTGTCCCAACCATAGAGCGTCTTGACAGTCGTCGGTGCGTGCTCGTCACGGACACGGTGGACGGCGATCTCACCATCTTTCTCCAACTGCCACATGATGTCGCGAACGTCTTCGACCCGGTCTTTGTTGGTGAGCATCGAGCGCCGATCGATCTTCTGCTCGACCCACGCGGTCGCCACCGATGCATCTTGCGGGCTCAACTTGGCATCGCTCCATTCAGAGCCATGGCCTGTGAACCGCTCGCCCGGCGAGCCGGAGTTACCTTTGCCGGTTCCATCATCGTTTGCCGAACTCATATGCTGTCTCCTTCGGCGTCGCCTCTTGCCGGTCGAGAGCGAGAGAAAATCGCGTCGGCCAGATTTGCTGCACACCCGCGCATGCCGAACATCTCAGTCGTAATCGTGACCCTCGTCCTCTTCCTGCTCCTCGAGCCAATCTTCCCAATCTTCACGTTTCTCATCCATGATGTCGGTGATCACATCGAACAGGTTTTCATCGATGGTCTCCAGTTGATCGAGTACGCCGGTCATTTCCCAGATCGTATAGAGTTCGATCGAGGTCTTGAGATTGACCTCCCACGCCGTTTCCGTCGTATTGAGCGTCGCCATGGGGATCGCTTTGCGTAACAATTTGAGCGGCGCATCGACCTTGGAGATATTCGGTCCCCAATCGGCAAAATGCTGCGGGTTGATCATATTGGGGGCCAGCTGATTGCCGGTCGAAATGAGCTTGAGCATCACCCGCGAGAAGGGCCTCAGCACGTCCCTTGCCGACTGCATGCCGTGCTTAATGGCGACCTCGCGCATCAGCATCACCAACCCGCCGGGCGAATTGCCGAACGGACAGCGCGCCGCGCAAGTGTAGCACTGGGCACAGGCCCAGATCTTTTCCTGCATCGCATCGTAGATCCCCTCGAGGTTTTCGGTCCAAAGCAGCTGGACAATTTCTCGGGGCGAAAAGTCGTAGTAGTGCGCGGAGGGGCACGTCGCCGTGCAGATCCCACAATTGAGACATCCGTTGAGTTCGTGATCGAATCTCAGATCGGCCTGGATATCTTCGAAAATCTCTTCGAGTTCGTCACGCGGCAGCGGCGGTGCGTCGGAAATCGGATCGCCGATGAAGTCCTGCACCCGTGAGCTCACCGTGCCATGGCCCATGGCCATGCCTCCTCCAGCCGTCTGGGCTAATAAGTCAACACCTTGCAATCGCCCTCCATGATTTCTTCAATCATGTAGGCACCGCCAATAATGCCGGAGCATTCGGGAATGAGATCATCTTTGCTCATGTCGAAGAGATCGAGATTTGGCGAGCAACAAAAGAATTTCACGCCCGCCTCGTGAGCATCCTTGATGAAGTCGTAGACGCTCTTGGACGAGCCTTCCTTGACGAAGAGCTTTTCCGCCACGCCCTTTTTCATCAGACGCCCAGAAGTCGCCGTGCAAACAACCTCGACCTCATAGTCCATTGCCGCGGCAACGCTTGCCTGGAAGATTGGCGCCCCCAACTCCTCACCGTTGCGCGGATCCGTGTTGGCCATCACGATAAGAAGTTTGTTCGACATCGCCTTCGCCCTCCAACGGTTTTCGCAGAACTGGCCCGAAAGCCGAATGACGTTTCCTGCATGCTGCAATTCGAGCAATCCTATTCTTCGCAACCTTAGCGACTTGCGTCTACCCTCGCAAGCAAACATTAGTATGTTTGAATGTAATGATGCGCCCGCCAACCTTACGGTTTCGATTGCCGCACTGCGAGGCTTGCCAAGTGCTACAAACATCATGGTATGACGCAGTGGTCTGACACGCGTAAGTGCGGCGAGGGGAAGCGTCTTGGGGACCAGTCAAGAAAGTCGTACGGCGGTCGTCGGTGCTGCGTTCTGGATGGGCGGCGCGCTAACTTCGTTCGTCGTACTGGCGGTCGCCGCGCGCGAAGTCAGCCAAACGCTGAGCACGGCCGAGATCATGCTCTTTCGCTGCATCATCTCGATTCCGATCGTTGCCGCGCTCGCCTACGTCTCCTCCCAAGGTCTGCAACAGCTGGTCACAACCCGTCCCGGCCTACAGATAGCGCGCAACCTCGCCCATTTCGTTGGCCAGTTCGGATGGCTCTATGCCGTCGCCCTGATCCCGCTGGCCCAGGTTTTCGCCCTAGAATTCACGACGCCAGTTTGGGTTGCCCTTCTGGCCCCACTCGTCTTGCGCGAACGCATGACCACGACACGAGCGATTGCGGCGCTCATTGGCTTTGTCGGTGTCCTCATCATTGTCAGACCTGGTGTTTTGCCGCTCAGCCCCGGTGCCATCGCTATGCTCATCGGCGCCGTCGGGTTTGCCTTTTCCATGATAGCGACCAAGCGCCTAACGCGCACGGACAGCCCCCTAGCCATCCTCTTTTACATGGCCGTCGTGCAGTTGCCGCTCGCTCTTGCTCTTGGCTACAGCTCGCTCGAGGTGCCGAGTTGGGGCACGACATTTTGGGTTCTCATAGTCAGCTTGTGCGCGCTCTCAGCCCATTTTTGCATCGCCCGAGCATTCCTCTTGGCCGATGCCGTTGTCGTCGCGCCAATGGACTTTCTGCGCTTGCCGGTGATCGCCATTGTCGGGATGTTGCTTTATGGCGAAACGCTCGACCTCTGGGTTTTGGCCGGCGGCGCCGTCATTATGTTCGCCAACATCTTGAATGTGCACTCCGAGCGCGCCACCACGCGCACACCGGCCCACGTCAAAATGCACGATGCGTGATGAACGTGTAGGTGTCGCGAATGCCGTCGAAACTGTGGATCCGCTCCTCCACGAAGCGACCGATATCGGCGCTTTGCTCGACGTAGATCTTGATCATCAAATCGTACTGCCCCGAGATTGAATAGATCTCAGACGCTATCTCAGCGTCGGCGATCGCGCTCGCCACCTCGTACGCCTTGCCTAGTTCGCATTTCACGAGAACGAAGAATGGGACCACGGCCTAAGCCCTTTCCATTGTGTCGTATGCTGTGAGTGACCAGTTTGTTTGTGGGGCAGCCAGAAATCAAGACGCATTGGTTTCGGCGCGATCCTCACGCATCCAGCCGGTGAGCTGGATGAGGCCGGTCATGATCGCCACCAGCGCATCCTCAATCTCGACCTTGCGAGCGACAAGCGCCTCCAATCCGCCAGCCGGATCACGCGGGCAATCATCACCAAACTCCATGATGAGATCCTCAATCATGGCGCGCTTGACGCCAGGATGGCCGGAGAACCCGAAAGCCCTGCTCCCAATTTGCCAGAGCGCTGGCCGGCCTTGCTCGTCCTCCGCCAAAACCTGCGCATAGTTTGGCGGAATAGGAGTTCCGCGCATGTAGACGACGTTGGGGAACGTTGCCGGCAGGAACCCGTTGAGTGCCTCGTTCCCGACCCGACGGGCGGTCCCAACCTCGAAGACAAGCGGCCCAGGCTCGGCCTGCCCGTCACCTGCGACCGCCAGAATCTGGGCACCAAGCCCGATGCCGATCACCGGCCTCTCCAGCATCAAGCACGAGCGCGCCAGCCTCACCTCCTCCTCAAATGTCGGCAGCTGGCGCCCACCGCTTGCCCCCCAAGCCCCGCCGCCCAGCAATATCAGGCCGTCGCCCATGACATTTGCATCCGGCAATCTACCACCAGGCGTGAACGGTCGCGAATATCCAAACCGGATGCGACGCCCTTCGAGGTGGTCCTCGATGAGCCCGAGCCACTCCGACTGAGTGTGCTGTATGACCGAGACGTACTTCATAGCCCAAGACCGTCGACAGCTACGGCCCGATCGCCGCGCCCCATCATCGCGAAACGGGTGTTTCGAGCGCTCAAGCGTCTGCTCTCACCGCCAACGCTGATTCGACAACCTGACGGAAATCGGCCGGCGCGATCGTCAGCATGCCGACATCGGTCTCGGCAAAAACCCGCTCCACCGCCGCACCGGCTTCACCTAGCGCCACACCCCTGAGGCTTGCTTCCAGGTCATAGACGACCCGTGGTGGGGTGATGAAAAAACTACCCGTTATGAGCGCCTCGCGGATCCGCTTTGCACCGCCCTCGCCCTCGACCCGTAGATACACCGAAACTCCGCCGCCGGGACCTTCATGGCTTGCCGTCAACACATCGCCGCCGCCAGGCCGGTCAATTTCGTAAACGAATTCGTCTGTACCGATTTCCTCGTCATGTATCGCCTCAGCTCGAGCCAACTCCTCCGCGGTAATCTCCCCGGCTTGGGCATCAATTCCGAGGGTTGAGCGAAAACCGGAAAGCACCGACTCCTGCACGTCTTCAACCGGCGGCGCCTCGCCGAGCAATTCCTTGAGTGTCACCACCCGCTGCGCGGCATTGTCGAGCGCGCGTTTCTTGAGCTTGGCCTCGGGAACGTTGAGGCAAGCCGCCATACGCGCGCCATCCATATCGACCAAAACGGTCCCCTGATAAAACAAGGTGTCGCCATCGAAAAAGCCGCCGGTGCCGCAAATCTTGCGCCCCTCCACCTCGATATCGTTGCGCGGACGAAAGCGGGCATCGATGTCATAGGTTTTGCTCAACCCGGCGGCGACGGCATCGCAAATGGACTTGGCATAGGCGCCAAGGTCTTCAAGCGGCATGCTCGCGCGATTGAACACCAGCTCCCAACCCACCTGCCCCTGATCCAGGTAGATCGCCCCACCGCCGGTTATCCGGCGCACGAGACCAATGTCGTTCGCCTTGCAAAAATCGAGCTTGAGTTCATGGCTCAGCGCCTGGTGCCGCCCGATGAGCGCCGTTGGCGGAAAACGCAAAAAGCGGACCGTATCAGGCACCCGTCCTTCTTTGTGAAGGTCGATCAAGGCTTGATCAAATGCGATTTGCTGGCGCCCGTCGCGCACGCTGGAATCAATGACACGAAATGGTTTTGGCACGAACTGTTGCTCCCTTGCGGTTGGATAAAAATTTGCCTGCCGAGTTCAATCTGCTCCCCGGCGCCCGCCGATGAAAACTGTCTCGATCTGCGATCACAACAGGCCGGCGAAACTGCCTCTGCCGTCATCGGTCGTTCGTCAATTCGAACTCGTCGCCGTCCTCGTAAGCCTCGCCCGGCCGTTCCATATCCAGTTGATGTCGAATTTTGCGAACGTCGCTTGCCGCCGGCTGAAACGGATAGCTCGCGATGTTGGATGGCGGGCTATCGCCATAGGGTCGGTCACATGCCGAGACGTCCTCCCGAAATTTGCCCGGACAGCCTGACGTGCGAAAGGCGATTCCCGCATCGATGATGGCGTCGAGTTCTCCGCTGGGCAGAGCAAAATCCACCACCCTGCCAACGTCGTCAAAGCTCATCTGCTCGACACGCACATCGCAATAATCGATGAGATAGCGCCCCAGCTGCACTCGCCGCCATTGATCGCGTGGCGTCGCAGGCAAATGGTCCATGAGCGATCCCCGCTCGGGGAAGAAGCAGAACATATGGCTGTGCCCGCCCATGTCGACGAGCTGTTGCACCAGCCTCAAAACCTCGAACTCGCTCTCACCCAT
This sequence comes from Hyphomicrobiales bacterium, assembly GCA_030600135.1. GTDB lineage: Bacteria > Pseudomonadota > Alphaproteobacteria > Rhizobiales > JAUVMS01 > JAUVMS01. The sequence goes on from JAUVMS010000094.1 coordinate 8,375, forward strand.
ACCAACGATAATGTGCGCGCCAAATTTTTTTTCCCGAAGATGTCGCGCGCGTCGTCGAGTATTTCCCAATATTTCGCCCAGCTGTGGGGCGATTGAACGCCCTTGCCTCGGGTGCGGTCGAACAGCTCCGGCGTTGCTGCATCGAGTGCCACAGTGAAGATATCGGACCCCATATCCTTCAGTTTTTCGACATCGGCTCGCGACATGGTCGTCGGATTAGAGAGGATGGAGACAGGAACCGTTTCGGGATCGATTTTCGCGGTCCAACGCGCCAGAACGCTGAACGTGTCGTCTTCCGAACGCGGATGCGTGATCATCGATATGCACATGCGGTGAAACGGCGTGTCGGCGCCTTGATCATGAACAATGTCGACGATGCGCTCGACGGGCACCGCCGGCCAATCCACGCGAATAAAATTCCGGTCCGCATAGTCACGCTCTGCTTCGCGGTGGCGAGCGAGCCCACAATAGGCGCAGTTGGCGCGACACCCCTCGGGGTAGGTCAGCAGGAGGTTGAGGCACCGCGTGCAGGAGCAGCGGTACATCTTGCCCGCCATGATGCCGAGCGTAATGGCCGCTGCCGTCGACAATTGCACATAGTCCGGACTGCGCATGTGCGGCGTCAGCACGTTGTTGTTGGGCAAGTAGACGCCATCCGGTGCAACGTCTGCTGCTTTCACCCGCTGCCCGTTGCGCGCCGACTTCGGCACCGCCCCGGGATTCCTCGGTGTCATGGCATCTAAGGGATTGTAATCGAGGCCATTCTGGCCGGTTGTTCGCGACGCCGCACCTTCGGGCTTAACGCAAGTCATGAACGAC
>JAUVMS010000417.1 GCA_030600135.1 Hyphomicrobiales bacterium
AAAAGGTTCCAAAAACCCCGCGGCGTCCTTCGTGACCAACATGCCGACCACGAGATGCAGTGGCCGCGACGCCCGCTCCTCGAGTTCGGCCACGCTATGAGCCAGCGCATGCGCGGCCGACGGATTGTGCCCACCGTCAACCCAAATTTCGGTCTCTGTCCCGGCATGGTCAAACAGCGCGCCCTCGCCAAGGCGCTGCAGGCGGGCTTGCCAACGTGCTTCAAGCAAACCTTTCGCGATCGCCTTTTCGTTCGGCGCCGCCTGCCCGAGATGTCGCACGGCGGCAATAGCGGTGCCGGCATTGGCAATCTGATGCCGCCCCATGAGGACCGGCAACGGCAAATCCATGAGCCCGTCGTCTGACTGATAGACCAACCGGCCGTGCTCTTCGTGCGCCAACCACTCTTGTCCCGCCTCGCTGAGATTGATGCCGAGTTCACCCGCGCGCCGACGGATGACTTCGAGCGCCACATCCGACTGCGGCGCCACCACGGCCGGCGTGCCGGCTTTCAAGATTCCTGCTTTCTCGGCAGCGATGTCGGCGATACGGTCGCCCAAAAACTCGCCATGATCGTGGGCAATGGGCGTCAAGACGCACAGCGTCGGCCGGTCGATCACATTGGTGGCGTCGAGCCGGCCACCCAGCCCGGTCTCCATCAACACGAAATCGGCCGGCGTCTCGGCAAAAGCCAACAATGCGGCAGCGGTCTCCGCCTCGAATAACGTCGCTGGCGTCTTCCGCGCGGCGGCCACGACTCGACTGAGAACGTCGACAAGCGCCGGCTCGCAGATGTCGCGAGCCGTGCCGCCGGCGTCCGCAACCTTGATGCTCTCATGCAAAGTACTAAGATAGGGCGACGTATAGACGTGGACTCGCGCGCCACTCGCCTCGAGCATCGCCTTCATGAAGGCGATTATCGAGCCCTTGCCATTGGTTCCTGCCACATGAATGACAGGTGCCAGCCGCTTTTCCGGATGATCGAGCACACCAAGCAATGCGTGCATTCGAGAGAGTGAAAGGTCCACGCCATGCGGACTCAGTTCGCGCAATTGCTCGAGCAGGACATCGCTGTTTTCTGTCACAAATTTCGGCCTTCTACTGAGACAATCCGATTGTGAGTGGAAATTGGTTTGGCTATGTCCAGCCGTCGTTGGAATGCGAGGACTGCCATGGCCGAGCGATCAGGTGGCTGCCAATCGGGCAGCACTCACGGGGTCTTCGCTATTTCGTCGCTGCCATCAGCATCCTCAGGGGATTGAAACGCGGCATCGTCGACTTTGCCATCGTCCTCGACCGGCTCGGCCTCGACGATGACTTCGGCATCATCGGAGTCGGGTTTTTCGCCCAGGATCGTCTCGGCGATCACGGCACCGTTCATTTGTTGGTCGTCGCCAATATCGTCGAGGGCCGGTTCCTCTTTGTGGGCAATCTCGAATGCCGGCGCGCCCACGAGCAATCGACACAGCCTGCTGATCGTTGCCCGCAATTCGTGGCGATGCACCACCATATCGATCATGCCGTGTTCGCAGAGATATTCCGCGCGCTGGAAACCCTCGGGCAGCTGCTCACGGATGGTTTGTTCAATCACCCTAGGACCGGCAAATCCGATCAACGCGCCCGGTTCTGCAATCTGCACATCGCCAAGCATGGCGTAAGATGCGGTAACGCCTCCCGTCGTCGGATGGGTGAGCACGACGATATAGGGCAGCGAAGCCTCGCGCAGCTGTTGCACGGCCACGGTTGTCCGTGGCATTTGCATGAGTGACAAGACGCCTTCCTGCATTCGCGCCCCGCCCGAGGCTGCGAACATGATGAACGGGTATTTCCTTTCGACCGCGCGCTGCATACCGGCAATGACCGCTTCACCTGCGGCCATGCCAAGTGATCCTCCGAGGAATCTGAAGTCCTGCGCCGAGGCGACCACCTTAAGTCCGTCGAGCCGGCCCTCGCCAGCAAGCACCGCGTCGTCGAGCCCGGTATCGTCGCGCGCTGTCCGTAGTCGCTCCGTATAGCGCCGTTCATCGCGGAACTTGAGCGGATCGGGCGGCACTTCAGGCACGGGGATTTTTTCGTACTCGCCATCGTCGAACAAATATTTTAGGCGAACTTCCGCCCCCATCCGCATATGAAAGTTCGAGCCTGGAACAACAAACTGGTTTTCCTCCAGGTCTTTGTAAAACACCATCTGCCCCGTCTCGGGGCACTTGATCCATCGATCTTCCGGCATCTCGCGCTTGCGCCAGATACCTTGGATCTTTGGACGGACAACGCTGTTGATCCAATTCAAGGGTTCAACGCCTTTGTGTTTTCCAATGGACCACGCGAATTGCTCAGAAGCCGCCGTTGGCGGCCGTCAATCCGACGTCGTCTGGTTCTGTGCCCCAATCTAGCCCGTCCGCAGCGCGGCAGATAGGTTACCGACCAAATCAAGGACTTGCGACGCGGTACGCTCGTTTGCGGCGCCATCCGACCCAAGCGTGTTCGCGAGGGCATTGACCAGAGCCGAGCCCACGACCACACCATCGCTGATGGCCCCGATCGCTCGCGCCTGCTCGGGCGTCTTCACGCCAAAACCGACCGCAACCGGTAGATCCGTCGCCCGCTTGATCCGACTTACATGCGCTGCGACATTCGAGACATCGGGCGCCACGGTCCCAGTGATCCCAGTAATCGACACGTAATAGACGAAACCACTGGTGTTGGCGAGGACCGCTGGCAGCCTCTTATCATCTGTTGTCGGCGTCGCCAAGCGGATGAAGTTTAGACCTTTTTTGAGCGCTGGCAAACAGAGCTCATCGTCAGCCTCCGGTGGAATGTCGACAACTATGAGCCCGTCGACCCCGACTTCCACCGCATCTGTCAGGAATCGATCCACCGGATAACGGTAAATTGGGTTGTAGTAACCCATCAATATGATTGGTGTTTCGTCGTCGCCCTGGCGAAATGTGCGCACCATGTCGAGCGTCTTTGCCATGGTCTGCCCAGCTTTGAGCGCACGCTGTGACGACGCCTGGATAGCCGGGCCGTCGGCCATCGGGTCCGAGAATGGCATACCAAGCTCTATGACGTCGGCGCCGGCCGCGGGCAGACCTTTGAGAATCTCGGTCGCGGTCTCGAGATCGGGATCACCAGCCGTGAGAAAAGTGACGAAAGCTGCCCGCCGGTTTCCTCGACAGCTTGCAAAGCGCTCAGCAAGTCGCGTCTTATGGTTCATTCGTCGCCTATTCCGCCACCTTCAGATCGTCAAACTGCCGCAAAACTTCAACCCCCAGACCCAGTCGCACATCCCAAGGCCGGCAAACTACATTGCCATTCCGAGATGGTCGGCCACGGCAAAAATGTCCTTGTCGCCACGCCCGCACATGTTCATCACCAACAAGGTATCCTTGTCCATCGTCGGTGCCAGCTTTTCGACGTAGGCGAGCGCGTGGCTCGGCTCGAGCGCCGGAATGATCCCCTCGGTCTGGCAGCAGAGCTGGAACGCGGCCAACGCCTCCTGGTCCGTTACCGAGACGTAGCTCACCCGACCGCTGTCCCTGAGCCAAGAGTGCTCGGGCCCTATGCCTGGATAATCGAGCCCCGCCGAAATCGAATACCCATCACGGATCTGCCCGTCATCGTTTTGCAACAGATAGGTACGATTGCCGTGCAGCACACCTGGATCGCCGCCATTGAGCGAGGCACAATGCTCGCCGGTCTCAA
>JAUVMS010000277.1 GCA_030600135.1 Hyphomicrobiales bacterium
CAGAGCACCCAGCATGATAGGATTGCCGTCCGCCAAACCAACTTCGATCGGCTTTGACTCCGGTGTGACCATTTCCGGTTTGCCTCCAGCTTCAAATTCAAAAACCCACCCGAAATGATGGGGCTTCCAATCCAATTATTGCCCAAATACTATACTAAAGGGTTGGTATATGACCACCTAAAAGATACCTCAAAGGTAGGTGATCGGGGTGTTGCGACGCAAGCTCGGGCAGGCTCATATCGTCGGACTACCGAAACCTGACCAAAAACGGCTTTTGCAGCCGATGGCGGGGCGCCTTGGGAGGAAGCCATCAATGACACGAAATTTCACTGGAACACGAGGACTGTTCGTTCCCGGCCCGACAAATGTGCCGGAGCAAGTCCGCCAAGCCATAGACATTCCGATGGAGGATCATCGCGCGCCTGACTTGCCATCCTTCATGATACCGCTGTTTGCGGATTTGAAAAAAGTCTTCAAGACCGACACCGGGCAAGTATTCATTTTTCCGTCCTCCGGCACCGGCGGTTGGGAAGCAGCGATGACCAACACGCTCTCGGCGGGCGACAAGGTGCTCATTGCCCGCTTTGGCCAATTTTCGCATCTTTGGGTCGATCTATGTGAGCGCCATGGCTACGACGTCGACGTCGTGGACGTGGATTGGGGCGAGGGCGTGCCGGTCGAGATTTTCGCCGAGAAGCTGGCGGCCGACACAGACCATCAGATCAAGGCCGTATTGGTCACTCAAAACGAAACCGCGACCGGCGTCACCAGCGACGTTGCCGGAGTGCGCGCCGCGCTCGATTCCGTCGATCATCCGGCGCTGCTTTATGTCGATGGCGTGAGTTCGATTGCGAGCATCGACTTCCGCATGGACGAATGGGGCGTGGATGTCGCGGTCTCGGGTTCGCAAAAGGGTTTCATGCTTCCGGCCGGACTGGCGATCTTGTGCGTTAGCCAGAAGGCGCTCGCGGTCGCGAGCGAAATGAGAAGTTATCGTTGCTACTTCGACTTCGCGGACATGATCAAGACGAACAAGGACGGCTATTTCCCCTATACACCACCGATGTCTCTCATTCGCGGCCTGCGGGTCGCGGTCGACATGTTGCTCGACGAAGGGCTTGAGCAAGTCTTTGCTCGCCATACCCGCCTGGCCGAGGGTGTGCGTGCGGCCGTCTCGGCCTGGGGTTTGACGTTGTGCGCCAAGGCGCCCAAATGGCACTCCGATACGGTGAGCGCGATCTATCTGCCGACCGGCTTTGATTCAGGACAGTTCGTGAAGCTCGCTTACCACAGGTATGGATTGTCGCTCGGCGTCGGGCTATCCAAGGTGGCCGGCCGCGTTTTCAGGATTGGCCACTTGGGCGATCTCAACGAATTGATGGTGCTGTCGGCACTCGGCGGAACAGAACTCGTGATGCGCGATTTCGGTGTGCCGTTTGAGCAGGGCAGCGGCGTTGGCGCGGCAATCGAGCATTTTCATGCGACCGGCGAAAGCGAGATGGGAACAATAGCGGCGTAGCACGGAACTCGTGCGATGCTCGCTATGTGCGGCGGCTCATGCTCTTTGTCCTCCCTATGAGCCGCCGCCGGTCCCAAGTCGGGACAGACCGTCGCCGGTCATGTCCCTCGTAGTGAAGAAGGGGTGAGATCCATGGATATCCATGAATATCAAGCCAAGGAGATTCTCTCTGGGTTCGGTGTACGCATTCCGCCCGGTGGTCTCGCCTACAGTCCGGAACAGGCCGCCTATCGGGCGAGGGAAATCGGCGGCAGCAAATGGGTCGTCAAGGCGCAAGTCCATACCGGTGCGCGCGGAAAGGCGGGCGGCGTCAAGCTGTGTTCGTCCGAACAAGAAGTGTTCGATGCGGCCAACGGGCTTTTCGGCAAGCGGCTCGTTACTCAACAGACCGGCTCGCAAGGCAAGATCGTCTATCGGGTCTATGTGGAAGGTGCCGTGGCGATTGAACGGGAGCTTTATTTGGGTTTCGTGCTCGATCGCAGCAGTGAGCGGATCATGGTTGTCGCTTCGGCTTCGGGCGGCATGGAGATCGAAGAGATTAGCGCCAATCAGCCAGAATCGATATTGCGCACGGTGATTGAACCGGCGGTCGGAATACGGGACTTCCAGGCACGTGAGATTGCCTTTGGCTTGGGCATCGACCCGGCACACATTCAGGAGGCGGCGAGCAACATCAAAGGCAGCTATCGCGCCTTTCGTGATCTCGATGCCACGATGGTGGAGATTAATCCACTGGTTGTTGTCGAAAGCGGTTCGATTGTCGCCCTCGATGCCAAGATGTCGTTCGACGACAATGCGTTGTTCCGGCGCCCGGAAATTTCCGAGCTCCGCGACAAATCGCAGGAAGACCCGCGCGAGACGCAGGCCGCTGATCGCGGGCTGAGCTACGTCGGCCTGGAGGGCAAAATCGGTTGCATCGTCAATGGCGCGGGCCTGGCGATGGCGACGATGGACATGATCAAGCTGGCCGGCTCGAGCCCGGCGAACTTCCTCGATATTGGTGGAGGAGCAAGTCCCGAGCGCGTCGCCAAAGCGTTCCGGTTGGTCAATTCAGATAAGAATGTCGAGGCCATCCTGGTCAACATTTTTGCCGGCATCAATCGCTGCGATTGGGTGGCGCAAGGGATCGTCCAAGCGCTGGAGGATAACCCCGTTTCCGTACCGGTCGTCGTCCGCCTGGCCGGGACCAACGTCGAGGAGGGGCGAAAGATTCTAGCCCAGAGCGGTCTGCCCATCATTAGGGCGGCAACGCTTGCAGAGGCCGCTGAACGCGTCGTCACGGCCTGGACGAAAAACCAAAAGCACAACGTCAAATTGGTGGCCTCATCATGAGCATTCTTCTCGATCGCAGCACACGCGTTCTGGTACAGGGCATCACGGGCCGAATCGGCAACTTCCATGCCAAGGAAATGATCGATTACGGCACCAACATCGTTGGTGGTGTGGTGCCGGGGCGCGGTGGAGAAACCGTGCATGGCGTTCCCGTATTCAACACGATGAAACAGGCGGTGAGCGAAATCGAAGCGACGGCGAGCGTCATCCTGGTTCCGCCACCGTTCGCGGCCGATTCCATCATGGAGGCGGCCGACGCTGGAATCGGGCTTTGCGTCGCAATCACCGACGGTATCCCGGCCCAAGACATGATCCGCGTCAAGCGCTACATGTGGCGCTACAAGCAAGAACGCCGAATGCGTCTGATCGGGCCGAACTGCGCTGGCGTCATCAGCCCTGGCAAGGCGCTGGTCGGCATCATGCCGGGCAACATCTACATGCCGGGATCGGTTGGCATCGTTGGCCGCTCTGGCACGCTCGGCTATGAAGCAGCGGCGCAGTTGAAGGAGCTTGGCATCGGGGTTTCGACGAGTGTCGGCATCGGTGGTGATCCAATCAACGGCAGCTCATTCCGCGATGTTTTGGCATTGTTCGAGGAGGATCCGGACACCAAGGCGGTTGTATTGGTCGGCGAGATTGGCGGGCCGCAGGAAGCCGCCGCCGCCCAGTTCATCCGCACCGATATGACTAAGCCCGTGGTTGCCTATGTGGCGGGTTTGAGCGCGCCCAAGGGCAAACGCATGGGCCATGCCGGCGCCATTATCTCCGCGTTCGGCGAAAGTGCCAGTGAGAAAGTCGAAATCTTGCGCGATGTCGGTGCGACGGTGGCGCCGACTCCGGCGGAAATTGGATCCACGATGGCAGACGTTCTTGCCAAGGTCGCTTGAGGAGAAAATCGATGGTCAAGCCTAGGGTATTTGTGACGCGACGTTGGCCAAGAGCAGTGGAAGCGATGCTCGCGGACAAGTTCGAAGCGACGTTCAATAGCTCCGATAGGGCGCTCTCGGTTGCCGAGCTGCGCGAGGCGGTGGCGTCAGCGGATGCAGTTCTGCCGACTGTGACGGATCGCATCGGACCGGCCGTTTTGGAGACCAATCGGCTCAGAACCAAGATCCTTGCCAACTACGGTGTTGGATTTAGCCATATCGACGTCGCGGCGGCGCAGAAATGGGGGATCACGGTCACCAACACGCCGGACGTGCTGAGCGAATGCACAGCCGATCTTGCTTTGACGCTGATGCTGATGGTGGCACGCCGGGTTGGCGAGGGCGAGAGAGAGGTTCGCTCCGATGGCTGGACGGGCTGGCGCCCGACCCATCTGCTCGGAACGAAGATCTCGGGTAAGACGTTGGGTATCGTCGGATTTGGACGCATTGGCCGCGCGGTCGCCAAACGGGCCCACCACGGTTTTGGCATGCGCGTGGTCACTTACGATCGCGCGCAGATTGATGCGGGCACATTGGCGGAGTTCGGCGCCGAGCAGGTTCAGTCGATCGATGAGCTGCTTCCACGATGCGATTTCGTCTCGCTCCATTGTCCTGGTGGCGACGAAAATCACCACCTCATTGGTGCGCGCCAGTTCGATCTGATGAAACCATCTGCCTTCCTCGTCAACACAGCCCGCGGTGAGGTCGTCGACGAGCGGGCGCTCGCACACGCGCTTTGGTTCGACACCATCGCCGGCGCCGGTCTTGATGTCTACGAGGGCGAACCGAGCATTCTGCCAGAGCTGTGTGGCTGTGAAAATGCCGTTCTTCTGCCGCATCTCGGTAGTGCGACCAAGGAAACTCGGGAGGCCATGGGCTTTCGTGTGATCGAAAACCTTACGGACTTTTTCGAGGGACGCACGCCAAAAGACATGGTCGCGTAATGTGTGCGCTGGCCGCAGCTGCTGTCGAAAAGCTACCACGCAGCACGGATTTCGCTGGTGTCGGGACGCCTGCCTATCATGAGGGGGTGCTCGATCTCCTCTATGGCCACCTTTTGAGCGTGGTGCGGGCGCGTAGCCCCGGCGTGCGAAACATTCTCGACGAGGACGTCGGAATTCACGGTCTGGATCGGGCAGGGCTGATAGATGCCCTGCAAGTCATCGGCATCTGGCTGCAGCTCTTGAACATTGCGGATGAAAATGCGGCCATGCGGGTGCGGCGCACGCTCGAATCGTCGGCCGGCCCGGACGCCGTGCGGGGACTGTTTTCCAATGTGCTTTGCGACATTGCGTCACTCGACACCGAGCCTGAAAAGTTATCGCAAGCTCTTGACCGTCTTGATGTCAGCCCGACGCTGACTGCGCACCCGACCGAAGCCAAGCGGGTTACGGTGCTCGAAATTCACCGTCGCATCTATCGCAAGCTGGTCGAATTAGAGGTTCAGCGCTGGACACCACGAGAACGCGAACGACTGAACCGCGAGTTGCGCAATGAGATCGACCTCTTGTGGCTCACCGGCGAGCTTCGCCTCGAGCGGCCGAGCGTCGAGCAGGAAATTTCGTGGGGGTTGCAATTCTTCCGCGAACCGCTTTTCGAGGTCGTGGCGCAGCTCTACGAGGAATTTGGCGAGGCGATACGCCGGCACTATCCTGAAGATCCACCGAAGGTTCGG
>JAUVMS010000273.1 GCA_030600135.1 Hyphomicrobiales bacterium
TTGAGCGTGGGCAATCTGGCTATTGACCACGGCCTGCAAATCGTCCCGGCACAGGACCAACCGCAACATGGACGTAGCCCGACAGATGTCAATTTCACAAGCTTCGCTGAGGCAAGCTGCGCCCGTGGGTCTTTGCGCGTTGCTGATGTTGTTTTTGACATTTTGCCCTCCCGCTTCGGCGCAACAGAATTCGCCAGGTGACCTGCAGGAGCGGATTGAGCGGACCCATTCTGAGGTTGTTCACATGACACCCAGCGAGCTTGCCAGTCGACTTGCGGGCGGTGAAGTAATCATGCTCATTGATACCCGTGAGGCGAACGAATTCGCCGTCGGCCGCCTGGCCGGAGCTGAGCGGGTCGACCCTGGAATTTGGCATACAAATTTCATGCAGCGCTTTGCTTCGCGCGTCACCGGCAAGACGATCGTTCTCTATTGCTCGGTCGGAGTACGAAGCTCCAAATTGGCGGCCTACGTTCAGGATGCGATGCGTGCTGCGGGCGCCAAGGCCATCTACAATCTGAAGGGCGGGATTTTCGCCTGGCACAACGAACGGCGCGGACTGGTCAATGCCAAGGGCCCAACCGAGTTTGTGCATCCCTATGATCGCTATTGGGGCCGCTTCGTCGAACGCCGCCACCTGACGCGTCAGCACCCCTAGCCGCGGCGCCAGGTCGTCGTTCAGCTCACTTCGCGTTCGCCGGCTTGCGAGCGAACAGCAAAACGCGCAATCGTCGACAAGATTTTAGCTCCCGCGAGCACGGTGCCCTTGACGGTACCGGAAACCTTCGAGACGCCGATCCGTGGGCGATAATTGACCGGCACCTCCAGGGTGGCGAGGCCCAGCTCCGCCGCTTTGATCTGCATCTCGACCGTCCAACCATAATTGCGATCTGCCATTTCCAACCGTTGCAACGCGTCACTGCGAATGGCCCTAAAAGGACCCAAATCGGTGTACCGAATTCCCCAGATCAAACGCATCAACCGGCAGGCCAGCCAATTTCCGAGCCGCTGCTGGGGGGTCAGCGCACCTGGCTGTAGCGTCCCTCTCACCCGCGACCCGATGACAAAATCCGCCTCGCCCGACACGATCGGGTCCACCAAGCGCGCCATCTCGTCGGGATGATCGCTGTAGTCTCCGTCGAGGAATACAATCACATCGGCGGTGGGCAGTGCATCAATGCCCTTTTGACAAGCCGCACCATAGCCACGCTCGCCTTCCACGGCGACTTCGGCCCCCGCCTCGCGGGCAACTTCACCAGTTCGATCGTGCGAGCCGTTGTCGACCACGACAATGCGGTCGACCCAAGACGGAATGTCGGCAATAACTCGCGCAATCGCACGCTCCTCGTTGAGCGCGGGAATGACGACGCCGATGACTGCGTCTTGGCGCAATGCCCACCTCCTTTAGATCGTGTCGGGTGCGCGCCTAGCCCACTGCCGCAGATTCGGCCAGACCAATTCCATCAGCAACAATCCCCAGACTGGCAGCCAGATCATCCACACGATGCCATCCTTGTAAAGATCGAATTGGTCGCGAGCCATCAAATGAAAGGCCGTGTAGTAGAGTGGGAGGGTGACAGCCAGGACGACAAATCCGAGCAAAGGGTAGAACGGCAGAAAAACCAGGAACCAGATGCTGTACCACGGAAATTGAGCCGGGCTGAACAACACCAGCGCACCGACGATGACCGCCGCCCGGCAGACGATATCGCGTGCGCCATCCATGGGCTTTACAGCAACCGCAAGTGCAAGGCCGGCGAGGCCGACAGCGATCATGCCCCGCACGAGGCGGCCCGGCGCAAGGTCGTCGAGACCGACAGCCGGCAACACCGCTTCTGCAAGCCCCTCCAATGCTGGAAAGAGCGCGCTGTTGGTCTTCCAGCGTTCCGCATAGGCGACAAAGCCAGAAGTTTGGTCGAATCCGGCCAGCACCACCGGTAGCGTCCACAGCACCATGAGCAGTAGAAACAAGATGAGCGCAAGCGCTAACCGCCAAGGCTTGGCGAGCAACGGCCGAATGACCAGCGGCAGCAACAGCGCCGGCCAAATTTTGACCCCGACCGCCAATGCGAGCACGACCGTCGAGGCAAGTTGGCGATGGCGCACCGCCAGATAAATAGCGCCAAGCACCAGCGGCATCAGCACCGCCTCGGTGTGCGCCGAGTTGAATAGCTCCTTCAACACCAGCGGATTCCACCAATAGAGCGTGGCCCACAGCAGCGAGCGCCCGACCTCGCCGAGGAGCAGAAAGATGAGGCCGAGCGTGGCGACATCAAAAAGTAGGCAGACGGCGCGCCAAGCCTGAAGCTGAAACGGAGCGACTTGATAGGCGGTTGCAAACGCCAATTGCGCGACCGGCGGGTAAATCGTTCTGAGGTCGGGGTGATTGACGCGGCGCAGAACGGGCCCAGCTTTGGTCGCAAGTGCGACGATTTCGGGCGCCTGGCGACTGGATTGGGCATCTGCTGGCACCACGGCATAGGGATTGAGCCCATTGGCAGTAACGGCGCCGTCCCAGAGATAGCGTTGGTAATCGTCCTCGAGAACGGGCTCTGTCGCAAACATCATCAGCCTTAGGATCATGCCGACAACGACGACGAAGCCGATGAGTAATCGTCCATCGGCCCGGCGGGCAACACTTTCGCGAACCAGCCAGACTAGGGCGAGAAAAATTACGCCGGCTAGGATTGCGGCGCCGGCAAAGGCAAGCACCGGCATGTCGATGACACGATGGTCGTAACCAAAGCGATGCGATTGCCCCACGAGCAGGCCAGCCATTGCAAGCAACCCGGCCGCGACGGCGCCCCAAGCCGCAAGCAACTTGCGATGTGCCGGACCGTTCATTGGGCCGTGTCCCTCATCATGACTGCTTTGGCAACGCTGTCGGTGCGATCACTGCCGAACGCGAAGATTGTGGCGAAGAGTAATATTGCCCCGCGCTCTCGTGACAATCATTTTCACTTGATAGGCATGCAGATTGCCCGGTGCAACACGCCTAGCCTAGAAACGTGGGCTCGAGCTCCAGTCAAGTCATGATATGCTGTGGCGAAGACTATGTTCGCTCAAGATAAACGCGGTAGGAGGCGCCCATGGCCGAGACTTTTGTGTTGGGATGGGAGGAATGGGTTTCGTTGCCCAGACTTGGCCTGCCGGCTCTCAAGGCCAAGGTCGACACCGGCGCGCGCACCTCGGCTCTCCACGCCTTTGATATCGAGCCCTTTGGCCGGCCTGAACGTCCCATGGTGCGTTTTGGTATTCACCCGCTCGCCAATCACAGCGATATCGAGGTCTACAGCTCAGCGCCGGTCGTCGACCGTCGCGAAATCACCAGTTCCAATGGTGAAACCGAACTCAGGTACGTCATTGAGACCGTGGTTCGAATTGGCCAGCGCGAATGGCCGATTGAGCTGACATTGACCAATCGCGAAGCCATGACCTACCGCATGCTGCTCGGCCGACAGGCCATCGGCCCTGACGTGATGGTCAATCCAAATGCGTCGTTTCAGCAAGACGAACTCAGCTTCGACGCTTATCGTTCGTTTCCCCGCACTCAGCCTGCATCCCGCACATTGCGCATCGCACTGCTCACCCGTGAACCCAGCAACTTTTCGTGCTGCCGATTAAAGGAAGCGGCCGAGGCGCGTGGCCACGAACTGGAGATGATCGATACCTCGCGCTGCTATATGTCGATCAATGCGCTGATGCCGAAAGTGCACTACGACGGAGCCCCGCTTCCGCGCTACGACGCCGTTATTCCCCGCATTGGCGCATCGATGACGTTTTATGGGATGGCTGTCGTGCGCCAGTTCGAGATGATGGGCGCCTTCTGCCTCAACAACGCCCTCGCCATCGGGACGTCGCGCGACAAGCTGTTGGCCCATCAGATGCTGGCCGCACAACGCATCGACATGCCGGCAACCGCGTTCGCCCATTCGCCCAAGGATACCAAGAACTTGATCGGTCTCACCGGCGGCGCACCGTTGGTACTCAAGCTGCTCGAAAGTGCGCAAGGCAAGGGTGTGGTCCTCGCCGAGACGCGCAAGGCAGCTGAATCCGTGGTCAGTGCGTTCCGCCGGCTTGACGCAAACTTCCTCGTCCAGGAATTCGTCGAAGAGGCGGCCGGATCGGACGTTCGTTGTCTCGTTATCGGCAAAAAAGTTGTTGCGGCGATGCAGCGCCGCGCCGCCGACGACGACTTCCGCTCCAATTTGCACCAGGGTGGTCAGGCGACCGTGGCCAAGCTGAGCGCCGATGAACGACGGATTGCCGTGCGCGCGGCGCGCGCCATGAAGCTCAACGTGGCCGGCGTCGACCTGTTGCGCGCCAATAGTGGTCCCAAGGTGCTGGAGGTCAATTCTTCGCCCGGCCTGCAGGGGATCGAAAACGTGTCCGGAAAAGACATCGCCGGCATGATCATCGACTATGTCAGCGAGAATGTGCGCTCGGTGGTCCACCATCGCAACACAGATCCGCGTCGCAAACGTCGAGATCGCACCGGACGCTTGAACGAGCCCTCCGACGCGACCGCCAACGTGTCCCCGCCCCGCTCCGAAGGTTGAATTTATCCCCCCGGCAATATTTATTGTGCATTGCCGACCACATTCCGGACATTTAGTACAATAATATACAATTGTCCTATATCCAACCATTGCGCGAATTCGCATCATTCCCCGGCGTCGTCACGGTTGTGTATCGCTACCGTTGCCTTGCGACAAAAGACGGGAGCGATATTCGACAAGGTCGCGCAATGAATATCGAATACAGCATCGACCGCATGTTGTTCAAATGAATAAGGCGCATTGTGCGCGAAACAGACTGAGGAAGCGCATGACATTGACAGACGATCCTCAATCGCCGTTTCGGTTAATCTTACCGCAGGCAGTTGACAGTTTTCTGGACAAGCTCTCGAACAAACGAGAAGAAGAATTTTTCACCGCGTGCAAGATGTTGCGCGAAGATCCCTTGGCCGGTGTGTTCGTAACTTGCCAGTATGGATATTTTTCAAAGCTTCAGGCCATTGGACTGCTTCGCTTTAAGTTCCTGTACGTAACGGATGCGGATGATGTTGGAGATTATGTTTTGATTGTACGGATTGAGGACCACGATGGAGGTGGCCCTGCTGACATCGCAATTGATCCGAACGGTCCAGAGACAAACAACGTCAGTTATTGCGATCTACGCGAAGTCGTACAAGATATAATGAACTCTTACAAAATAAATCAGAGAAAAAACTACACGCAAACAGATAGTAAAAAATTTCGAACACACACCATGCTTCGATCATTTCAAGAAATAGTTTGAATAGATCTGGATTGCGTCAATTCGAATTAGAGCAATACAATTATCAACATTGGCTACTAGATTATCTTACCTTCAAGGAATTTCAGTCGAGTAAATCCAACCCCGACTTTCCAACGGTGATTGGAATCAATTCTCGTTATTGGTGCAAAACATATCAATGATCGCTATGATAGAGATTTGCACACCAAACGTTGAAGGTTGCTTGAGTTCATACCAGATCCCGACTGCAGATCAA
>JAUVMS010000323.1 GCA_030600135.1 Hyphomicrobiales bacterium
ATCGAACCATAGGCTCAACCGATAATCTATGTCGATATTATGTATTTGATGAATGATGGCGGAGACCTTCTAATTGATTGGGCTCTTCTTATCGGGCCGTGTCATCGCCTTGTCAGGAGCGGTGGCTAGAATGATGAACAAAGACGAGTGACGTAGAAGATAGCCGCCTGATCGAGCAGGCTTGGTCACCAGACGGTATTGCTATGGCTTTTTGATGCCAGGCAGCTCAGAATGAGACTCTAGGTACGACGTATTGGGAGGAAAATATGAAACGAATGACGCTGAAATCGTTAGGTCTTGGTGTTGTTGTAGGTTGCGTCTTGACGGCAGCCGCGGTGAGAGCGGAAACGCTGACGGTCTACACTGCTGTCGAGGCGGAAGATTTGAAAAAGTATGCCGCGCGGTTCAACGAAGCGTATCCCGACATCGAGATCAAATGGGTGCGTGATTCAACTGGAATCGTGACCGCTAAGCTGCTGGCCGAAAAGAATAATCCTAAAGCGGATGTGGTTTGGGGGCTGGCCGCCACGAGCCTGATGCTGTTGGGTTCGGAGGGTATGCTGGAGCCTTACGCGCCGGCCGGCCTCGACAAGCTCGACTCCAAGTTCCGAGATTCGGCCAACCCACCGAGTTGGACCGGCATGGATGCTTGGGTGGCAGCGATCTGCTACAACACGGTCGAGGCGGGAAAGAACAACGTGCCAAAGCCGACGTCCTGGAAGGATCTGCTGAAGCCCGAATACAAGGGCCATGTGATCATGCCAAACCCGAATTCGTCGGGCACGGGTTTCCTCGATGTTTCATCGTGGCTGCAAATGTTCGGTGAAGATGGCGGTTGGAAGTTCATGGACGGGCTGCATCAAAACATCTCACGCTATACGCACTCCGGTTCCAAACCTTGCAAGCTTGCCGCCTCCGGTGAGACGACGATCGGCATTTCCTTCGCATTCCGCGGCGCCAAGTCGAAAAACAAGGGCGCCCCCATCGACATTATCATTCCGAGCGAGGGCATCGGCTGGGACATGGAAGCAACGTCGATCATGAAGGGCACCAAGAAGTTGGATGCCGCCAAAAAGCTGGTCGACTGGTCGGTAACGCGCAAGGCCAACGAGATGTACAATGAAGGCTATGCGGTGGTTGCCATTATGGACGTTGCAAAGCCGGTCGAGCATTTCCCGCCGAACGTGGGCAAGGCCATGATTGACAACAATTTTGCCTGGGCGGCCAACAATCGCAGGAAGATCCTGGCGGAATGGCAGTCGCGCTACGATTCGAAATCCGATCCTAAGTAGACGTCGACAAGTTGTAGCATTTGACGGTCCTCCTGCATTGGTCGTTGCCGCGTGGGAGGGCCTTCATTGCGTAAAAATCCTGGTTTTCTTGGCAGTCCAAGTAATTCCAAGAGATCACGCCTTTTCGGCAAGGGCAACGGGCTTATAATTATCAGTATACGCCTCGCTGAACCGGTTAGAGCGATCTCCACCGAGCGCGATTTGTGTTATTGCTCAAGAATGAATTGTTTGATGGCAACCGCTTGGACGTGGGTATGAAGCAGAACAAAACAACGACAGCCGATAGTACCGCCCGAGCGCCTTATCTCCGCATTCGAAATCTCACCAAGAAATTCGGCGATTTCGTCGCGCTGGATCGGATATCACTGGACGTCTTTGAGGGGGAGTTCGTCTGTTTCCTTGGCCCCTCGGGTTGTGGCAAGACGACCTTGCTGCGGGCGATTGCTGGTCTGGACATCCAATCCAGCGGTTCCATTAAGCAAGCCGGTCGCGATATCTCCAATCTGCCGGCCTCCGAGCGCGACTTCGGGATCGTTTTTCAGTCCTATGCGCTGTTTCCCAACCTGAAGGTTGCCAAGAACGTCGCCTACGGCTTGGAAAACAAAAAACTGCCGAGGGATCAGATCAATCAACGCGTCAGAGAGTTGCTTGAGTTGGTGGGGCTGCCGGAACAAGGGCTGAAGTATCCAGCGCAGCTATCGGGGGGCCAGCAGCAACGCGTGGCGCTCGCCAGGGCGCTTGCGACTTCGCCCGGTCTGTTGTTGCTCGACGAACCGCTCAGTGCGCTCGACGCCAAGGTGCGGGCCTACTTGCGCCATGAGATCAAGCGGCTTCAGCATAGGCTTGGCGTGACGACAATCATGGTGACGCACGACCAGGAAGAGGCGCTTACCATGGCCGACCGTATCGTCGTCATGAACCATGGCGTCATCGAGCAAATCGGATCGCCCGAAGAAATCTATGGACAGCCTGCATCAACATTTGTCGGCGATTTTATCGGTAGCATGAACTTTCTGTCGGGAGAGGTCGCCGGCCCAGGAAGCGTTCGGTTTGCCGGGGCCGAACTGGCGACCACCGGCATGAAGGAGGAGTTGCCAGTAGGCGCCTCGGCAACGGTATGCATACGGCCTGAGGACGTCGTTCTTCGCGCCGTAGATGCCAGTCGTGGCAATGTGATCGCGGTCGAGATTACCGAAATGGAATTTTTGGGCTCGTTCTATCGCGCGCGACTGATGCCCAATGGGGGCGAGGGTGAGGAGTTTCTCGCCGATTTGTCGATCAATTTGGTGCGAGATCTCAGCATTGTTGAGGGATCTGAAATTAGCGTGCTTCTTCCGGAGGAAAACCTACTCGTGTTTCCGGAGCAATAAGTTGGAGGGCGTCGGATGGCTGACACCCTAGCCATGGAATCTGCGGGCCAAGCGATTAGGCCCAAACTATCCCGTGACGACTGGATCATGCGCGGCTTCATCCTGCTGGTTGGGGTGTGGATGATCGTGGTGGTTTTGTTGCCGCTCTACTTCATGATGCGCAAGAGCTTCCAGAACGAAGACGGAGAGTTTATCGGGCTTGCCAACTTCGTCACCTATTTCTCGACACCTGCGCTATCCAACTCAATCTACAACAGCTTGTTCATTGCGATCGTCTCGACGACCATCACGGTGTCGTTGGCCTTCCTCTATGCCTATGCTCTGACCCGTTCGAGCATGAAGGGCAAAACGGTATTTAGGGTGATTGCGCTCTTCCCGCTTTTGGCTCCGTCGCTGCTGCCCGCGATCTCGTTCGTTTATCTGTTCGGCCGGCAGGGTGTCATAAAGGAACTATTGTTCGGTAACAGCATCTATGGCCCCATCGGCATCGTCATGGGTGAGGTGTTCTATACCTTCCCCCATGCCATGATGATTTTGGTGGTGGCGCTTGCGACGGCTGATGCACGGATATACGAGGCGGCGACGAGCCTCGGGGCGAGCAAGACGAGGACGTTTTTCACGGTCACGCTGCCGGGTATCAAATATGGGCTGGTGAGCGCCGTCTTCGTCGTCTTTACGCTGGTCATTACCGACTTCGGCATTCCCAAGGTGATCGGCGGCTGGTTCAATGTGCTTGCCGTCGACATCTACAAACAAGTCATCGGGCAGCAAAATTTCGAGATGGGCGCCGTGGTCAGCGTCGTCTTGCTTATCCCGGCGGTCGTTGCCTTCGTTGCCGACCGGTTCGTGCAGCGGCGCCAAGTGGCTTTGGTTACGGCTTCGTCGGTGCCCTATCAACCCAAGCCGAGCACACAATTCGACAGCCTAATGATGGCTTATTGCGCGCTCATTGCATTCCTTATTCTGGGCATCCTAGGCATGGCGATGTTCGCCTCGCTGGTAAAATTCTGGCCCTACAACATGAGCCTCGGGTTCAGCAACTATCAGTTCGACATCATGGACGGTGGTGGTTGGGTGGCGTTCTGGAATTCGCTCAGAATGGCGTTTTATACGGCGTTTTTTGGGACAGCGATTATCTTCACGGGCGCCTACATGGTCGAGAAAGCCAAGGGCTTTGGGACCATGCGCGGCATCATTCAGTTTTTATGTATGCTGCCCATGGCGGTTCCGGGGATGGTGCTCGGTCTCGCCTATATCTTTTTCTTCAATCACCCGGCTAACCCGCTGGGTGCTATTTATGGCACGATGGCGATCCTGGTGATCTGCACGATTGCGCACTTTTATACGGTGAGCCATCTCACCGCCATGACGGCGCTCAAGCAGATGGACCCTGAGTTTGAATCGGTCTCGGCCTCGCTGAAGGTGCCGGTTCTGAAAACTTTCCTCGTCGTGACGGTGCCGGTTTGCCTGCCGGCGATCCTGGACATCTCGATCTACCTCTTCGTCAATGCCATGACCACGGTGTCGGCGGTCATCTTCCTATATTCACCGGATACGACGCTTGCCTCGGTCGCGGCACTCAACATGGACGATGCCGGGGACGTCGCGCCGGCCGCCGCCATGTGCACGATGATTGTCCTGGCCTGCGCGGCCGTTCGTATTCTCCATGCGTTTCTGACCTATGGTCTGCACCGCTCGACGCAGGCCTGGCGCAAGCGCTAGTGCACGGATCGGCGGATGGCACGAACAAGAGAGAGCAAAGGGGCATTGCCTGGGCAGTCGGAAGGTGATGTCAATTTTTCCCCACGTCGCAGGGATTGGCACGAGCGCAAGATTGGAGACGCCAATCGCGCCATGATCGAGCGGGATGGCGCGGCGTTCCTGCACCAGGCGGTCTCCTCACCATGCATGGCCGGTGTCCGCAAGGCCGAGGGCGTC
This sequence comes from Hyphomicrobiales bacterium, assembly GCA_030600135.1. Taxonomy (GTDB): domain Bacteria; phylum Pseudomonadota; class Alphaproteobacteria; order Rhizobiales; family JAUVMS01; genus JAUVMS01. The sequence continues at coordinate 4,601 of JAUVMS010000323.1, forward strand.
TACGTCGAAGACGGCGACGGTCGGCGCTACATGGATTTTCATGGCAACAATGTCCATCATATTGGCTATGGCCACCCTCGGCTGAAGGCGGCAATCACCGCGCAAATGGATGCATTGCCCTTTGCTCCGCGCCGTTTCGCGTGCGATGTGGCGAGCGAGCTTGCCGAGAAAATCGGGCAGATCGCACCGGGAGACCTTGGCAAGGTGCTCTTTGCGACAGGTGGCTCGGACGCCATCGAAATGGCGCTCAAGTATGCCCGCGCGGCGACCGGGCGATTTAAG
>JAUVMS010000222.1 GCA_030600135.1 Hyphomicrobiales bacterium
AAAAGAATGTGTAGGAGAGCGTAATTTGGTCCAACCGCCCTGCGTCAGGGTCGTTGACGATCTCCGGGTCGATGAAAAAACTGACGGGCATGTCAACCGATTGTCCCGGCTCCAGGGTTTGCTCGGTGAAGCAAAAGCATTCGATTTTGTTGAAGTAACCACCGGCAATCTCTGGCGTCACATTGAAAGTCGCCGTTCCGGTTAGCCGTCGTTTCGTTGGGTTGTGCGCCTTGTAGAACGCCAGCTTCGTTTCGCCCACCTTGACGTCGAGCGTGTGCTCGAGCGGGCGAAACGACCAACCGAGGCCTTTCGCGACATTTGCATCGAAGCGGATCGTTACAACACGGTCCAGCACCCGATCGGCCCCCGACCTCGCCCTCTGCGTCGTGCCGGCAAAGCCCGTCACCTGGCAAAAGACGCGGTAGAGCGGCACCGCCGCGAACGAGAGGCCCACCATAAAGAGGGCAACACTTGCGAGACCAAATGCGAGACGTCGATGGCGCCTTGCACTGTTTCCCGCAACATCCACTCCCTCGCTCATGTCCAAAGTCCGCTTATTTCCACCATTTGCCTCATAGCGCCCGATTGCCGACGTTTGCCCCCAATCGCACCAGCGTCACAACGAAGAACAGCGCCGCCAGACCGACCAGTGCCCAGGCAATCGCAATGGATCGCATTCGTCTGCGCTTCTCACTTTCCTTCTCGCTCATGCGAGCATGCGGCCAACGACCGTCCCGTCAATTCCGACCAATTTCTCCAACAGCAGCGCGGCGAAGATCGCGAACAGGTAAAGGATTGAAAAGCTGAAAAGCCGCTTTGCCGCGGCGTCGCCCGCGCGCCCCTCCCGGGTTCGATAAACTTGCCACGATAATGCAACGAACGCACCCCCGAGGGTCACCGACGCCACCCCGTAGAGCCAACCCCCTAAGCCCACGAACACTGGCAGCACGGCGATCGGCGCTAGTAGAAGCGCATAAATGAGGATTTGCCGCCGCGTCTCGTCAGGCCCGGCAACCACCGGCAGCATCGGCACGCCAACCCGCTCATAGTCTCGGCATCTATAAAGCGCCAGTGCCCAGAAATGAGGCGGCGTCCACATAAAGATGATGAGGAACAAAATTGCGCTTTCCAGACTGACGGCGCCCGTCGCTGACGCCCAGCCGACCATGGGCGGAAAAGCTCCGGCCGCACCACCGATGACAATGTTCTGCGGCGTTCGGCGCTTGAGCCACATCGTATAAACGAAGATGTAAAAAGCAATCGTCAGACCAAGCAATGCGCCCGCAACCCAGTTGACCAGCAGGCCAAGCGTGAGTACCGAAAAGAACGCAAGAACGACTCCGAAGGCTAGTGCATCGTCAGGTGCAATCCGTCCACGCGGAATGGGGCGCGCCGCGGTTCTGGCCATGCGCGCGTCGATATCGGCATCGAACCACATGTTGAGGGCACCCGAAGCGCCGGCGCCAACGGCGATGCATAACAGCGCTGTCGCCGCCATGACCGGGTGCATCGACCCGGGTGCCGCAACGAGACCGACCAGAGCGGTGAACACGACCAACGACATCACACGCGGCTTCATGAGTGCGACGAAATCTTCGACGCTCCCACCACTTGCGATTTCCACCCCCTGAGGCTGCGCGGTCATATCAACGCTGCGGCTTGCCATGGTTCGGTTCTCAAAGACTCCATGTTGTATCGGCATCGCTCGTCACGACTATCGTCTTGTTGGTCGGGCGGACACCGTGCCCGACCAATGCCTCATTTGACGCGTGGCAGTTCCTCATACGAGTGGAATGCCGGCGGTGACGGCAACGTCCACTCCAATGTCGTTGCTCCCTCACCCCACGGATTCTCGCCCGCCTTGTTCTTGGCTGCGAACGCCTGATACGTGCAGTAGATAAATACAATGACGCCCGCGAACGAAATGTAAGCCCCCATCGAGGAGATAAAATTCCACCCGGCAAAGGCATCTGGATAGTCCGCTATGCGCCTTGGCATGCCTGCCAATCCCAGGAAATGTTGCGGAAAGAAAATAATGTTGGCGCCGACGAACATCAGCCAGAAGTGTAGATTGCCCAGTTTTTCACTGTATGTGTAACCGGTCATCTTCGGGAACCAATAGTACCATGCCGTAAAAATTCCGAAGGTGGCTCCCAGTGACATCGTGTAGTGGAAATGGGCAACGATATAGTAGGTATCGTGCAGCGCCCGATCGAGGCCGGCGTTGGCCAGGACGACGCCTGTTACACCGCCGAGCGTGAACAAAAAGATGAACCCGATCGCCCACAACATCGGCGTCCGAAACTCGATCGAGCCGCCCCACATGGTCGCGATCCAAGAGAAAATCTTGATACCCGTCGGGACCGCAATGACCATCGTGGCAAACACGAAATAGGCTTGTGTATCGACCGATATTCCGGAGGTGTACATGTGGTGCGCCCAAACGATGAACCCTACGGCACCGATCGCCACCATGGCATAGGCCATTCCGAGGTAGCCGAAGATGGGCTTTTTAGAGAATGTCGAGATGACATGGCTGATAACGCCAAAGCCAGGCAGGATCAGAATGTAGACCTCGGGATGTCCGAAAAACCAAAACAGGTGCTGGAACAACACCGGATCGCCGCCGCCGTCGGCCGAGAAAAAGGTCGTACCAAAATTGCGGTCCGTCAGCAGCATCGTGATTGCGCCAGCCAATACCGGCAGCGACAACAGCAACAAGAACGCCGTGACCAGGATCGACCAGACGAACAACGGCATCTTGTGCAGCGTCATGCCCGGTGCGCGCATGTTGAATATCGTGGTGATGAAGTTGATCGCCCCCAGTATCGACGCGGCGCCCGCCAGGTGGAGCGCCAAAATGGCGAAGTCCATCGCCGGGCCGGGCTGTGCGGAGGTCGAGAGCGGGGCATAGACCGTCCATCCACCGCCTACGCCATTGGAACCTGGCGGTCCTTCAACAAACAGCGAAATGACCAACAAGGTCAACGCCGCTGGCAGCAGCCAGAACGAGATGTTGTTCATGCGCGGAAAGGCCATATCCGGGGCGCCGATCTGTAACGGCACCATCCAGTTGCCGAACCCGCCGATAAAGGCCGGCATGATCATGAAGAACACCATGATGAGGCCGTGTGCGGTAACGAATACGTTGAAAGTGTGTGGATTGGTAAAGATCTGCATGCCCGGCTGTTGCAGTTCCAAGCGCATACCGATTGAGAGCAACCCACCGACGAGGCCCCCGACGATCGCGAAGATCAGGTACATCGTACCGATGTCTTTGTGGTTGGTCGAATAGAGCCACCGCGTAATGCCAGTCGGATGGTCGTGATCGTGATCCGCTTCAGCGTACAGTCCCATGGGTCTTCCTACCTCGCCATTTGCCTTGCGGAGACCGCCCGCAGGCGATCGATCAGCGGCTTCACCTTCTAATTCTTCAATTCAGCGATCGTCTTGCGCTTGTTCGCTTCGACGGCTGCTTGGATTATCGCCCTGGCTTTGTCTTCGTCTTCCGCCATGGCGGCTGCCCAATTGTTGAAGACCTCTTCATCAACGACCCTGACAGCAATGGGCATGAATGCGTGTCGAATGCCGCATAACTCCGAGCACTGGCCGTAATAGATGCCCTTTTTGCGCGCGTTGAACCATGTCGACGTGACGCGTCCTGGCACGGCATCGACCTTCGAGCCGAAAGAAGGAATGGTCCAATTGTGGATGACGTCGTCCGCCGTCACCAGCACGAGCACGTTCTTGTTGACGGGTACGACCACTTCGTTGTCGACCGACAACAGACGCGGTTGATCGGGCTTTAGATCACCGTCCTCGACCATCACAGAATCGAAGCTCATCTCCTCTTGGTCCGGATATTCATAGCTCCAATACCACTGATGCCCGATCGCCTTGATCGTCAGGTCGGGTTTCGGCACGTCGTACTGGGCATAGAGGAGCTTGAACGAGGGAACCGCGATCAACACTAAGATGATGATCGGGATCACCGTCCATGAAACCTCGATCAGCGTGTTGTGCGTGCTCTTGGACGGGGTTGGATTGGCCCGCGCATTGAAGCGCATCATCGCAAATACCAGCAGGCCGAGGACGAACAACGTGATCAAGGTTATGATGACCATGGTCAGATTGTGGAATGAATGAATTTGATCCGAGATCGCCGTGACCGAATCCTGAAAACCAAGTTGCCAGGGGGTGGGATGCCCGGCTGCTGCGAGCGCGGCCCCAGTCCAAAGTGAGGCGCCCACGAAGGCAACTAGGGCACCTATGCACCGCAGGCCTGCAATCCCCTGCACCATCGTCGAACTCCTTATCGTCCAAGTCCAAACAACAACTGTTCCACCGCTTGGTATGCTCGCAACCCGACGTCAAGCCGTCATTCACCTGACAGCCGTCGGACAAAACCGGTTCGATCCGCTGCGAGAGCAACGAACCGATCGCGCATTGCCCCGCCCGGCATGTCAGATCGCGTCGTCCAATTCGAGCCGCTTGAGCGTGGTAGACCCTCGTGCCGAACCAAACACCAAAGCTCCCGAATGCGACAAGTCCGGCTTGCTGCGGCATATCTTCGCGTTACGATGAGCGAGGGTCGGCGGCGCGGCCCTACGTCGTATCAAAGGCCCAATTCAGCCAGATTTTACAGGCAGACCGAATGGAGCAATATAGCGCGTCAACGAAGCCGACGAGGGCGAGCTCAACGCCCCGTGAAAAGTCACCTAAAGCACGACGAATCCAGTTAGGTAAACGAAGCGTCTGCGACGTTTTGAATCAACTCCGAGGCGGGAACCTTGAAGCCAATTGAACGATCGAGGATAGGCGCGCTGACGATGTGCTCGGCGCGGATTGTCACCACAGCACTGGCCTTGGTCGCCATGTCTGGTGGTTCAGCGCCAATCCAGGCCCAAGAGACCAAGGTCAAATCTCAGCACGGCGATTGGCAGAAGGTCTGTAAGACGCCACCAGGCTCGAAAAATGACATTTGCGCACTTGTCCAAGACGTCACCTCGGAAAGCAATCCGAATGTCGGCTTGAGCGTGCACTTTCAGAATAGTCCGAGCGGGAACAAAGTGTTGCGTGTTTTTGCTCCACTCGGAATTCTTCTGCCGCCAGGGCTCGGCCTGCAAATCGACGATCGCAAAGTCGGCCACGCGCCCTTCGTACGTTGCCACGTCGTCGGATGCTTCGCGCAGGTCACGCTGACCAGTGACTTGGTTAAGAAGTTCCAAGCAGGCAAGACCGCTTGGTTCATTGTCTTTCAAACCAAGGAAGCCGGCATCGGCATTCCGGTTTCTCTCGATGGCTTTACCGAGGCGCTTGCGAGTTTGGAGTAGGCGCGTTCCGCACCGTCGTCGCAACCCTTAGTTGTCCGACCGGTTGCAGCACCACGGTTCCATCGTGCATGCCCGCAATTTGGGACCGCAGAACCCTCGCTATTGCAGTTCTGCCCAATAACCCCGCCCCAGCGAGCCAGATCGTCAGGCGGTCACGTGCTGGGACTTCGCACGATACTTCGGCTAGAGCATGTTCGCTTTAGATTGAAGCGTAGCCGCAGTTTCTGAGATAGTTTGAGCATTCTTCGGGGCTGAATGCGTGAAGCAGATCTGCGATGGCATCGGCGACGGCCTCGAAGGTCCGTGCCCTGGCCTGCCTGAGCAGCGTCTTGAGTTTTGCAAAGACCTGCTCGATCGGATTGAGGTCCGGCGAATAGGCGGGCAGGAACAGGCGTCGTGCGCCAACCGAGGCGATGGCGTCGCGCACCGCCCGGCCTTTATGCGATCCGAGATTGTCCATGATGACGAGGTCACCGGGGTGCAGCGTCGGGACCACAAACTGCTCGACGTAGGCGCGGAAGCGCGCACCGTTGATCGGCCCGTCGATGAGGCACGGCGCCGTGATCCGGTCATGGCGCAATGCCGCCAGGAACGTCATCGTTTTCCAACGCCCGAACGGCACTTGGTCGCGAAGCCGGCGCCCGACTTCGCACCACCCGCGCAACGGCGCCATGTTGGTTTTTGTCCAGGTCTCGTCGATGAAGACCAGGTGCGAAGGATCAATAAGGCCTTGATATTTCCGCCATCTTG
>JAUVMS010000439.1 GCA_030600135.1 Hyphomicrobiales bacterium
GATTTCGCCGGCGATGCCCGCCATGGCCTGCCGCCATGGTTGGCGCTTACCGTACTTCTGCACCCCGTTGGGGTGAACCTTGGAGTGGTTACGGCTGAAGCCGGTATCGCCGGTAATGACGATCGTAACGACATCGTTCTCGGGATCGCGACCGGCGTCGCTCACGTCGGTCGTTGGCTCGGCACCGGTGGCTGCATAGCGCGAAATGAGATCTTCGATGGTGTTGGCTGGCGCTTGCCAGTCCGCGGGAAATGCTTGTGCCTGAACCGTCCAGGTTGGGAAGGCCCAGGCTGCTGGCCGCTGATCCACAAGCAGGTCGTCCGCCCACGCAATGCTTGGCGCAAATGTCACGATGAGTAACGCGCGCAACGCCGTGGCGATGGTGTTTGACATTGGGAATCCCGAACTAAAGCGTTCAATGCAATGGAATACCGTTCAGGTTCTTAATGTTCATGGCATTGTGACGCGCTTTGGGCACGCCAATCGCCCAATACTCTTTCAAGTATCAATTACATTGTTTGAGTGCGGATCAACATGCCAATGAGAGGCGATGAACTGGTTAATGCGCGTGGTCGTCTCTTGATCGGATCTTCAACGAAGCGCCGGCGTCGCCCGTGATCATTTGTGGATCTGAACGACGCCCGTATACATACAAGTGGCGATGAGTCAGGCGGGCTAGGCCGCTTCGGCGCGCACCACTTCGCCATTGATGACGAGGCCTTGGTCGTTGGCGGTGATGTGGACGGTCTCGCCGTCCTTGATCTTGCCTTCGAGAATGAGCTCGGCCAGGGGATCCTGTACGTTCTTTTGGATCACACGCTTCAATGGGCGGGCGCCATAGGCCGGATCGTAGCCCTTGTCGGCGAGCCATTGCTTGGCAGCACCATCCAAATCGAGCTCAATGTTGCGGTCGGCCAGAAGCTTATCGAGATAGGTTAGTTGTATCTCCACAATGGCCGTCATTTGCTCGCGCTTCAGGCGGTGGAAGAGGATGATCTCATCCAGCCGGTTCAAGAACTCGGGCCGGAACGTGGCGCGGACCGCGCCCATCACCAAATCCCTCACCTGGTCGATGTCTTGAGCCGGATCCACCAAAAACTCCGAGCCGAGGTTCGACGTCATGATGATGAGGGCGTTGCGGAAATCGACCGTGCGGCCTTGGCCGTCGGTGAGGCGGCCATCGTCGAGAACCTGCAGGAGCACGTTGAAGACGTCGGGATGAGCCTTTTCGATCTCGTCGAACAGGATCACCTGATAGGGGCGGCGCCTCACAGCTTCGGTAAGAACTCCGCCCTCCTCGTAGCCGACATAGCCCGGAGGGGCACCTATGAGGCGGGAAACGGAGTGCTTTTCCATGAACTCCGACATGTCGACACGCACCATGGCATGCTCGTCGTCGAAGAGAAACGCGGCGAGCGCCTTGGTTAGCTCGGTCTTGCCGACACCGGTGGGGCCAAGGAACATGAACGAACCGATTGGCCGGTTCGGGTCCTGCAGGCCAGCACGGGCACGACGCACGGCCGTGGAGACGGCGGAAACGGCTTCTTCCTGGCCGATCACGCGCTTGGCAAGCTCCTGTTCCATTCTGAGAAGTTTCTCGCGCTCGCCCTCTAACATCTTGTCGACCGGAATGCCGGTCCAGCGCGAGACGATGTGGGCGATATGATCCGGCGTCACGGCCTCGTCGACCATGATGCCGCCTTCGCTCTCGCTCTCTTCCATTTGGGAGAGGCGCTCTTCAAGGTCCGGAATGATGCCGTAGCTCAGTTCGCCGGCCCGGGCGAGATCGCCGCGGCGCTGGACTTGGTCGAGCTCGATGCGGGCAGCGTCGAGCTCTTCCTTGAGCTTCTGGGCACCGGCGAGCTTGTCCTTTTCGCCTTCCCAGCGCTGGGTGAGAGCGCCGGACTGCTCCTCGAGATCGGCGATCTCCTTTTCGAGCTTGGCGAGCCGGTCCTTGGAGGCCTCGTCGTCTTCCTTCTTCAAGGCTTCGCGCTCGATCTTGCGCTGAATGAGGCGACGGTCGAGTTCATCGAGTTCTTCTGGCTTTGAGTCCACCTGCATGCGCAAGCGGCTCGCAGCCTCGTCCATCAAGTCAATGGCCTTGTCGGGTAGGAAGCGGTCGGTGATGTAACGGTTGGAGAGCGTTGCCGCCGAGACCAGGGCTGAGTCAGTGATACGCACACCGTGGTGCAGCTCATACTTCTCCTTTAGACCGCGCAGTATCGAAACGGTATCCTCGACCGTCGGTTCGGCAATGAAAACGGGCTGGAAGCGGCGCGCGAGCGCGGCATCCTTCTCGACGTGCTTACGATACTCATCCAGCGTGGTAGCGCCAACACAGTGGAGTTCGCCACGAGCGAGCGCGGGCTTTAAGAGATTGGAAGCATCCATCGCGCCATCGGTCTTGCCGGCACCGACGATGGTGTGCATTTCGTCGATGAAGAGGATGATCCGGCCACCCTCGGATTGAACCTCGGACAAAACGGATTTTAGGCGCTCCTCGAATTCGCCACGATACTTGGCGCCGGCAATGAGGGCACCCATGTCGAGCGCCAAGAGCCTCTTGTCCTTCAAGCTCTCGGGCACATCGCCTTTGACGATGCGGATCGCCAAACCTTCGGCAATGGCGGTCTTGCCAACGCCCGGCTCGCCAATGAGTACGGGATTGTTCTTGGTGCGGCGCGAAAGCACTTGAATGGTGCGGCGGATCTCTTCGTCGCGGCCGATGACGGGATCGATCTTGCCCTCGGCGGCCTGCTCTGTCAGATCGAGGGCGTACTTCTTTAGTGCATCGTAGGCCTGCTCGGCAGACGCGCTATCGGCGACACGGCCTTTTCTGAGATCGTTGATGGCTTGGTTGAGGCTATTTGGGCTGACGCCAGCGGCGGCGAGGATGCTGCTGGCCTCGGCGTCCTTATCCATCGCGAGGGCGAGCAGGAGCCGTTCGGCCGTGACGTAGCTATCGCCCGCCTTTTCAGCAATCTTTGAGGCCTGGTCGAACACGCGTGCCGTCGCCGGCGCCATATAGAGCTGGCCGCCGCCGCCGGAGACTTTCGGCAACTTGGCAAGCGCTCGCTCGGTACGCTGCAGGGCCTCGCCCGGGTTTCCACCGGCACGCTGAATGAGGCCGGCGGCGAGACCTTCCTCGTCATCAAGCAAGACCTTCAGGATATGCTCGGGCGTGAATTGTTGATGCGTTTCACGGAGCGCAAGGCTTTGGGCCGCCTGGACGAAACCACGGGCCCGATCGGTATATTTCTCAAAATCCATAGATTCCCTCCTCAGCACGCCCATGCCGCCTTCAAGAACAGCGCAGCACGAACACCTTCATTGAACGGGATGGCTGCCCAGACTAGCCCCGTACCCGGCATCTAATCCAGCGACCTTCATTGGATATAGTGTTGCGGTGCCGCCACAAAAAGGGGCATGTTGAGGCAAATTGTGCAGTGCCGCATTCGAGGAACGACGGATGGTTATATCGGGTGGAGAAAGTGCAACGGTAGTCAAGATGCTGTGCCGCTATCCGATCAAGGGCATGCGCGCGGAAAA
>JAUVMS010000486.1 GCA_030600135.1 Hyphomicrobiales bacterium
ATTCGCAAAATCGCCGATTGCCGGGCGATGCTGGCCGAGCACGAACTCGATATCAACATCGTGCGTGCACTGCTCTACATCCAGCGCAACGATCCACGGATCGACCAGCGGGTCCGGCAATACCTTTGTGGCCGAGAACTCAACGAGATCAGTCGCTCGACGGTCACCGCGCTCGATCCCAACGGCGGCGAGGATCGCGCTTTCGAGATCATCGAATCTCTCGGGCGCCTTATGATGGTCATCGATGGAGCCGCGCTCGTCTTCTGCATCGACCAGGTCGAGGACCTGCGGTTTTACGATGACGCCGAGGGGCGGTTTCAAAAGGCGGTGCGCGATTTGATACAGATCGCAAACCGAGTGCCCTCGTCGATCATTTTGATCTCCTGCCTGGGAGACTTTTACGGGCAGGTCCGCGGATTGCTGCCGCAGTCCTTTATCGACCGGGTCGAGAAAGCCGGGCCGGTGCTGCTGTCCGAAGCGCGAACCGCCGAAGAGGCCCGCCTCATCATTTCCGGACGTCTCAAGCAAGCGGTGGGTGGCGAGTGGGAAGAAGATCGCGACGAGGCAGCATCGATCATCTTCGGCGGGCATTTCTTCGAGGAGGTCGCCGGGCTTTCGACGCGCAGGCTGCTGGAGATGGTGCAGGATCGCTGGCGCGAAATGCAGGGCGAATCCGAGCCCCGGGCTGAATTGCCGGTCGCCGCACAGAGCAACGAGTTGGGAAGCGAGGCCCTGAAGGATCGCTGGGATCGATTCGTCTTGGACTTCGAGGTCGATATCCCGCCAGACGAGGAAGAACTCGCCCATGTCATGATGACGGCCTTGCAGCTGGCCGCCCAAGAAGCTCGCAGCGAATTGAGCGCTACCATCAAACCGCTCGAATGGCTCGATGACGTGACCGCCTTCGACCTCGATGTAAGGCACTTGGAAGGAGGCGCATACGCAAACCGTATTTTCATCTGCAACAAAGGCAGCCAAGGCGGCGCGCTCAAGCGGCAGGTGCAAAAGGTGGTGTCGTCAGCCGATAACGTGGAACCAATTATCATCCGCGCCAGTGAATTCCCGCCGAGCGGAAAAAACGCGACCGCTCAGGCGCTGCGTCATTTCACGCTCAACGGTGGGCGGCGTATCGTCGTTCCGATTTACGAATGGGATCGCATGATCACGCTTATCGCATTTCGTTCTCGCTACGGTCAGGACGCCAGCTTCGGGGTCTGGCTCGAGTCGGCCTCGCTCTTGGGCGACCTGCCTTCAATCGAGCAGCTGTTGCGACTCGATCTGGCCAAGCCGATTGTGACAAACGTCGCTCAAACGCAGCCAGAGGCTGTTCTGGAAGTGGTAGCGGAACCGGCCGAGATTGATGCGGGCGCGCCAGTGACGCTGGCGACCGAAGAGTTGGAACCTGTTGCGAACATGCCGGCTGTCCTTCCTTCGGCGATCATGGAACCGAAGACGCCCGCAAAGCCCGAGCGCACGACTTCGGGTGGCGTCTTCAGCGCGTTCCGGAACTTCTTTTCAAACGGCGTCTCAAGCGGCAACGATTGGTCGGGAGATTATGTCGGCGGGCCGTGGGCCGAGAAAAGCGAGGACGGCTCGCGCGGTGGCGGTGACGCCGACACGCTGGCAACGGCTGAACCGCTTGATGGCGTGCTGCTAAGTCCCGATACTGTAGGCAATAGCGGTGATTATTTTCCGATCGGCCATGTGCTCGATGAAACCCGGGCGCCGATCGGGCTCTCCAAAGGTATCTTGCGGCGCCACGCGGCGATGCTCGGCGGTTCGGGCTCGGGTAAAACGACGCTGGCGCTGTCGGTCGTTGAACAACTATTGATGAGCGGCATTCCGGTGGTGCTGATCGACCGTAAGGGCGATTTGTGCAGCTATGCCAACCCCGACGTATGGCGCCCCGACGAGCGGGAATCGCAAGATCGCCAAGTGAAGCGTGATGAACTCGGCTCGATGATCGACGTGGCGGTTTATACGCCGGGGCGAACCTCGGGCCGGCCGATCGGCATTACCTTGCTGCCACATGGAATTGCTGAACTTCCCGAGCACGAGCAACAGTTGCTCGCCAACGTCTCAGCGGCGGCGATCGGCGACATGCTGCATCTGAAGAATTCGGCGACCCACCAGCGCCAAGGCGGCATCCTCGCGGTGGCGCTCAAACTGCTCGGATCGCGCAGCACCAGCGAGGTGACACTCGCCGATCTCATATTCATGCTCGAGAACGACGATGAGGAGTTGATCGAGCTGACGCAACGCATGGATGCGACCGGTAAGCTGCGACGCGACTTGATTGCCCAGCTCGATTCTCTCCGGCACCGAAACTGGGCGCTGTTCGAGGGCGGTGGGGAGCCGCTTCGCATGGAATCGCTGCTTGGGCTTGGCCGTTATGCACGCAAGGGACGGACACGCCTTTCTGCGATCTACACCGGCTTTCTCGGCGATAACGAGAACATTTTGTTCTGGGTCGCGCAGTTTCTGTCCGAAGCCTTGCGATTTTGCCAGCGCAACCCGAACGACGACCTGCAGGCCGTCATCATGTTCGACGAAGCCGATCTCTATATTCCCGCCAACTCCCGGCCGGCGACATCAGAGCCGTTGCAAAGCCTGCTCAAACGGGCGCGGTCGGCCGGCGTCGGCATCATACTCGCAACCCAGAGCCCCGGCGACCTCGATTACAAGTCGCGCGACCAGATTACGTCCTGGTTTATTGGGCGAGTGCGCGAGGATACAGC
>JAUVMS010000376.1 GCA_030600135.1 Hyphomicrobiales bacterium
ATGCGGCGAAATTGAGCGCTGGGCAGCGTCGCATCGCCTTGACGTGGGGCCCGCCACTCTTTTGTGGCGCTTGCCGCCCAAATGCCAACCCAAGCGTGCGCCAATGCTCCTTGCCAGCGCTCAATTTCCGCTCGCATCGCGACCTCACCAAGTTCTTCAACAGCCTGCTAGATCGGTGCAAATGCCCCACAGCCAAAAACAGCCCATTCAATGACTCATCAACAAATGATGGTTAGGTTAGTGGCTGCACACCGTCACACACAACGTTTGCGTGCTGATTTTTCCTATGCGTCACTTAAACGAATCACTTTTGATTAGGTGAGATCGCATGATCATTCGACACTTCGGCACGCTAGGTCGTTCCATAGTGCTCGCGATCGCTTTGACAGTCTTGCCGACGGCCGCTCTGGCCCAATCTTCGTCGTCGCCACCGACCGACGCCGAAACCACCATCGCCGTCGATCCGACCCGTGATGCGATCCGCTTCGTTACCGATAGCGACTATCCCCCGTTCAACTATTACGACGAAGATCAGGTGCTGACCGGCTTCAATATCGATTTTGCCCACGCCATTTGCGTCGAGCTTGACGTCACCTGTGACTTTCGAGCCGTGCCATGGGACGAACTCTTGCCGGCATTGCGCAATGGCGACGCGGATGCCGCCATCGCATCCATTGCCATGACTGCGAAAACGGTGAGCGAGGCCGATTTCACTGATCCGTACTATTTCACACCTGCACGATTTGCTGCCAAACGCACGGCTACAAAACGCGACATTTCCCCCGCCGGCCTTGAGGGTCGTCGCATTGGGGTGATTGCTGGATCGGCGCACGAAGCTTACTTGAAGGCCCTATTTCGTGACAGCATCGTACAAAGCTACCCGAGTCACCATGAGGCGCGAAAGGCTCTCCAGGACGGTCAGGTCGAATTGCTATTCGATGACGGAATCAGCTTGGTTTTTTGGCTCAACGGAATCCTTTCAAAATCGTGCTGCGAGCTACGCGGTGGCGCCTTCTCGGAGCCACGCTATTTCGGCCCGGGCATTGGAATAGCGCTCAGAAAGGGAGAATACGAGCTGCGCACGCGGCTGAACCGGGCCATCGCGGAGATACGGGCAAGCGGCAAGTTCGAGGAGTTATTCCTCCGCTACTTCCCAATAAGGGTTTACTAACCGTCGGGCCGGCGTTGGACTTTTTCAACCTCCGGCGCTTCCTCGCCAGCATCGTCATTGCCTGCTCGCGCCGCGCCCCTGAAAGGTAGCGAAAGGCTCCATGTCAATCCCGTTGGCGCCTCGGACTGAAAGCCAGGCAGTCCGATCGTCATTCCTTGATGTCCATGTTTCGGCGCGGCTCTGTAGGTGCCAAAGATCCGGTCCCAAATCGACAAGTTGAAGCCATAGTTGGAATCCGTCTCGCGATGGATGATTGAGTGGTGCACGCGGTGCATATCCGGAGTCACCAGCACCTGTCGCAAGCCGTGATCGAGCCAGTGCGGCAAGGCGATGTTGGCATGATTGAACATGGCGCAACCGTTCAAGATGATCTCGAAGAGCACGACGGCCACCGCCGCGGCGCCGAAAATCAGCACCAACACGATTTTGTAGAGCATCGAGAGGGCGATCTCGATCGGGTGGAAGCGAATGGCGGTCGTGACGTCGAAATCCACATCGCTGTGGTGAACCTTGTGCAGCCGCCAGAGGATCGCGAACTTGTGCGAGGCGACGTGCTGACCGTAAATCGCGAGGTCCAGGAATATCACCGCCAGCACAATCTCGAGCCAGACCGGCCAATCGAGCCAGTTGAACAGGCCGAGCTGTGCTTGCTCGGAATAGAGCGCAGCCGCAACTGCGACCAGCGGAACAACGAACAGCGCCATCAGCCGAACGATCAAGCTATCGATGCCTGCAATGGCGATATTCGTGAACCAGCGCCGTGATTTTGGCGCGCCCAAATCCCGTTTCGGGATCATGAGTTCCAGGAGCGCCATCGCGAGGAATATCCCCGCAAATGCGGTGAATCGTACCGCGCCCTCGCTTATACCGCCAAACATGTCCATAGCTATGTAATCGATCCTCGAATCAGTCTCGACCAAGACATAATATGTTCATCGTCGAAGTTGGACATCACGAGTGCTGGAGCGCGGCAATCGGGCGCACGATGGACTGCACGACCCACCGGCATGTCTGACGCTATCGACCGCCTTGCCACGCACGCTCCAAACATACACGGTGTCGAACCAGCAGTGGGCAAAGACGATGACCGTATTTCTCTATAACGGACCAGAAGACGCGCGAGTGACGTGCCTACTTGCCCATGGTGCTGGCGCGCCCATGGATAGCGACTTCATGAACACCATGGCCGACCTGCTTGGCGAGCGCCATTGTCGCGTCGCCCGCATTGAGTTTCCCTACATGGCACTGCGCAGGACCGAGGGCGGGCGCCGCCCGCCGCCACGCGCCGAGCGGCTGACAGAGGCTTACAAAGAGGCAGTGGGTGATCTCGACAATCCAGAAAAGCTGATTATCGGCGGCAAATCTTTCGGCGGCCGCGTTGCCAGCATGATCGCAGACGAGCTTCACACCGCCGGCCAAGTGGCGGGGCTCGTGTGCCTGGGTTATCCATTCCACCCGCCCGGCAAATCGGACAAGCTCAGAACCGGCCATCTCAGGGAGTTGACCTGCCCGACGCTCATCTGTCAGGGCACGCGGGACCCGTTCGGTGGCAGCGCCGAGATCACGGCCTACGACCTTTCACCCGCCATCAGATTCCACTGGGCCGAGGACGGCGATCACGATCTCGCCCCGCGCAAGTCGTCGGGCCACACCAAGGCCGGCAACTGGCGCGCCGCCGCCGATGCCATCCAGGATTTCGCAATGCAGCTCTGACGTAAGACCCACGCGCACCTCTCGCCACCGGGCCGATCAGACGCTACGCCTCAACCTCATAGAACTCCAGGTTTTGCTCCGCCCCTTCAGACAGCGCCGCCGACTGGTCCTTCAGAATCTGCTCGTACAGCGCCAACGCGCTCGGCTCGAAATCGCGGGCCGGACCGGCCAGACCAATGAAGTTGCGCTCGCGATCGACCCCGCGCACATGCATGGCATAGTCACGCGCCGCCACCTGTTGCTTCACTTCGGTGGTGAGATAGCGAACGGCGACTCCAATACGCCGATCATCGGAAACGTTCGGCCCCGAAGCATGGAACATGCGGCCGTGGTGCAACGACATTTCGCCGGGTTGCAGGGCGGCATGGACCGCGTCGGCCTCGTCGACATCGACGGCGATCTCCTGACCGCGTGACAACAGGTTGTCGTCGGCGAACGTGTCGTTGTGGCGTACAATGCGACTTTGATGGCTGCCGGCGACGAAACGCATGCAGCCGCTTTCAGAGGTGGCCGGTGACAGCGCCAGCCAGGCCGTCACCTCATGGTCGGTTTCGCCCAAGCCCCAATAGGTCAGATCCTGATGCCAGGACACGACATTTGGCGTGTTCGCTTCCTTGACGAAGAACTCACAGCCCCACACCAGTATATTTGGCCCTATGACACCCTCGATGGCGTCCAAGATGCGCGGGTCTCGCGCCAGCTCGACGGCCATACCCAAAACCACATGGGCATTGATGCGAAGGTATTGCCTGAGCGGACGAGGCAAATCGTTGCCCTCGCCAAGTGACGCTTCCAAAGCCTCGAAGCGCCTTCGCCGCCGAGTTGCTTCATCGTTGGACATGATGCGCAGCGGCGACAGGTAGCCGTCTCGCTTGTATCGTGCGATTTGCTCTGCACTGAGTGTGGTCACCACTTGCGCCTCCGTATTCGCGACAAATCCGGGCCACGGAATTCGTCATTTTGCGACCGTTGCACGGGCTGTGAGCATGAAAACATTGTCAGACCATCCAGCTCGGCGGGAAGTCCGGGTCGGTGAGTCCCGGGCGGTCCCAGCGGAGGGCGGCGACGTCCGAGGTCGTCTCGCCGGTGGTCGCCAGGTCGGCGAGGATCCGGCCGAGGGTGGGCGCGAACTTGAAGCCGTGCGCCGCACCGAGACCCACGTGCACGGAGGGGTGCCCGGGCACGGCGTCGACCAGGAGGTCCCGGTCGGGGGTGAGGGTGTACTGGCAGCGCAGGGAGCGC
>JAUVMS010000040.1 GCA_030600135.1 Hyphomicrobiales bacterium
AGCGCGCTACGTTTTGAGCTGGCCGGAATGTCCAGGTCCACCCCGCCGGGCTTTCTGCGGTTCGTCTGCTCGGCGCAAATCCTTCTCGGCTGGGCCATGAGCCTCCTTCTCGTCGCCGTGCTCTCGGGCGCGATGAAGCGAGAGTGACCCTGGGATGCCGTGGCCTCTCGGAACAATTGGCCGAATAGCGGATTTCGCCAGTCAGCCGGCACACTCGTCATTTCCTCGAGCCACAGCTCGCGCGTAGGATGGCAGGCAGTCTGCACCAAATCGGCCGAGGGCCCACGTGCAGCGGTCCTGACCAAAGGAGGTCCCCATGCGAGGGTTCACTGAAGAAACGGCGACGGAAATCGTGCTCGCCCGCCTGTCTGAATGCAACGACGACAGGCTTAGGCAGGTCATGACCAGCATTATCCGCCACCTCCACACCGTCGTCCGCGAGGTCGAACCCAGCGAGGAGGAGTGGTTGGACGCCATTCAGTTTCTCACCGCCACCGGCCAGATGTGTGACGACAAACGCCAGGAGTGGATTCTGTTGTCAGACACACTTGGCGTTTCGATGCTCGTGGACGCCATCACCAATCGCAAGCCCGTTGGTGCAACCGAATCGACCGTCCTGGGCCCCTTTCACGTCGAAGGTGCGCCTGATCTTCCTCACGGCGCGAACATTTCAGTGGAGGGCAAGGGCGAACCGCTGGTGGTGAGCGGCCGGGTCCTGGGCCCGGACGAAAAACCCCTCGAAGGAGCCGAACTGGATGTTTGGCAGGCCAATCCGGAAGGGTATTATGATGTGCAGCAGCCGGACGTGCAGCCGGCTATGAACCTCCGCGGTCGGTTCCGCACGCGCGCCAACGGGAAATTCCAATTCCGCTCGGTCAAGCCGTGCTCCTACCCGATCCCGACCGATGGGCCCGTGGGCCGCCTCCTATCGGCCTTGGGCCGACATCCCCACCGCCCTGCGCACATCCATTTCATCGTCTCAGCCGAGGGCTTCCAACCCGTGACCACGCATTTGTTCGTGGCAGGTGATCCATACCTTGAGTCGGATGCCGTTTTCGGTGTGAAGAAGTCGCTGATTGTGCCGTTCGAGCTGGAAACCAGTGACGAGCGCGCGACTTTGCTCGGCGTAACGGCGCCCTTCTATTCGGCGACCTATGATTTCAAACTAAGCGAAGCAGACTAGGCGCGAGTTTCTAACCGCCACAAGGTTTGGCATCGCTTCGGGCCGGCCCGCCGGGTCGTCGAACCGCTCAACACAACAAATGGGGCGCAAAGAACTCGGCAATACTTGCAAGAATGAGCAACGCCATTGTGCGTACCGTTGCGCACAGGTAAAGTTGGCAAGGGCGACAATCCTGCGGCCGTTTTGCAGGAAACAAAAAAGAACAATTGGCCGCCGCCAAAGGCGGTTCCATAGCGCCTGAACGAGCACAAGGAAGGAACGCTTATGAAACTTTCAAAGTTATTGCTTACGACGGCTGCCGCCGCGCTGGCAGTCACTGGAGTTTCGGTTTCGGCATTTTCCGCCGACAGAGAGGTCAAGATCGCGGGGTTCGGGGCAAAATCCGGCGTTGTTCGCTCATTTGGTGTGAATACGGAAGCGGTGATGAAAGCCGCGGTCAAACACATCAACGACAAAGGTGGGATCAAGCTCGGCGACGGCACGATGGGCAAGCTAACAGCGAGCTTTGATGACGATCGCTGCAACGCTGAAGAAGGTATCTCCGTTTTGCGGCGCATCGCCAGCACGGACGCCGTGGTGGCCGTTGGGCCGACCTGTTCGAATGTGGCCGAACCACTGTTCGGAATTCTTCAGAAAAAGGTGGATGACGCCAGCGACTCCGGCCTGCAAATGCCGATTTTCACGGATACCGCGATCAAGGGCGGTCTGGCCAAGATCTCTCAATGGGCGTTCCGCAACGTGCCCAACGAGACCGTGATGTATCAGACCATGTTCAAGTGGCTGATGGGTAAGCATCCCGGGATCAAAACCATTTATGGCGGCGTTGAAGAGGATTTCGCGCATTCCCGCTTTACTTGGTACAAGGTTATGAAGGTGCGCTCAGCCGAAGCAGGCTATGACGTCAAGGGCGAGTCGAAGTGGCTCCTAAACGATACCAACTTCACCACCCAGGTTCGGGAGATGAAAAAGGCCAAGCCCGACGCAATCGCAATTTCCGCACACCCGTTCACGACCTGCGGCGTGCTGAAGGAAATGCAGCGCCAACGGGTTAAGCCGAAGCTGTTGATTGGCTTGACCAGCTCATCGAGCCTTGAGACGCTGAACGGCTGTGCCAAGCAGGCGGAAGGCATTATCATTCCGACCAGTTTCGCACCGGTTACCGATGATGCCCGGGCAGCAGCGGCAGCAACCGCGGAGATGGGCGGAAGTGCCGATCTTCATAGCGCCGCGGCGTGGGAAATCGTTTTGATCCTGGCCGACGTCATGGAGAAACAAGGCATCATGGCAAAGCCCGACACCTTGCAAGCGGATCGCCGCAAAATTCGTGACGGCCTAGCATCGCTCAAATCGACCGCGGGATTGCTTGGCAAGATCAAACGTACCGAGGAGGGCGAGGCGACCAAACCCTATCTCTACGTGCACGCCAAAACGGGCGAATGGGCTGTCCTGCACGACCCCTCGCAACAATAACCAAAAGGCATTGTGGCGAACCTGCCTGACGTCGGTTCGCCACACCATTCGACGCGACAGGTGTGGAAAGGTCGGGGCGTGGATCTTGTCGACTTCGTCCAGTCAATCACTGACGGCTTATTGTTTGGCGCCACCTATGCGCTGATCGGCATCGGCTTTACGATGATCTTTGGCGTGATGCACAAGATCAATCTGGCCTATGCGGCCACGTCCATTGCCGGTGCCTATGTGAGTTGGGCAGTCGGGACGTTGCTGCCGCTTCCCGCACTAGTGACGTTCGTCGTGGCCGCAATTGGTGGCGGCATAGTTGGTTACTTGGTCTACCTGTGTTGCTTCAAGTTTATTCCGGTGACCTCGCCGCTTGCGACCCTTCTCGGCACCGTCGGCATGCTCATTCTCATCGACGAGATTATCGTCCATGAAACCAACGGCATGCCGCAGCCTTACCCGGCGCTGTTTGACGACGTTTATTTCGAAATTGGTGAGTTTTATGGCATTCGCGGGGACTTGCTTTTCATCTTCTTTCTGTCGCTAATCGCGACCGCCATCTTGCTCTACATTCTCTATCGAACCAAGCTCGGCATCGCCACACGCGCGGTCGCGCAGCAGCCGGTCGCCGCCCAGCTTTGCGGCATTTCAATCGAGCGCACCAATGCTTCGACATTCGTTATTACGGGCCTGCTCGGAGGGCTCGCAGGCGCCATGATCGGCGCTTCGGTCGGCGTATTGTCACCGCTGCTCACGTTGCCCATTACGATCAAAGGTCTGATCGTCACCGTAATCGGTGGTCTGGGCAGCATCCCTGGTGCCATCATTGCCGGGTTGCTGGTCGGCGCATTCGAGAATTTTTTCCAGGCGCTGCGCGGTGTCACCGAGCGCGACATGTACGTCATGCTGCTCTTGTTTGCGTTTCTGACATTCCGGCCCGGCGGCATTTTTTCCAAGACCACCAGCCGTGATTAGGTAAGCCAATGGATTTTTATTACGGGCTCCTGCAAATCATCGGCATGCACACCATTTTGGGGTTATCCGCCTATATCGTGCTGCTAACCGGCCAGGTGACCCTTGCTCAGGCCGGTTTCTTTGCCATCGGCGCCTATATCGCGGGGATGTTGACCGTTCTGGCAGGATGGCATTTGGTGCCGTCAATGTTGGTCGCGGCCGTCGTTTCCGGAACCGTTGCCTGCTTGGTTGGATTTCCGGCCCTGCGCATCAAGGGCCTGATGCTGGTGGTCGCAACCATGGCATTCGGTGAGGCCGTGCGGTTGTTTTGGTTCAATTTCGACTATCAGCGCAGCAAGGGCGAAGCTCTCGTCGGCCCGCTCGGCGGCGAGGGCTTCAAGCAAATCCGCTATTTTCCCGAGAACGGCTGGACCACCGGAGAAGTGGCCACGTTTGTTTGGATTTGGGTTGCGCTCATCATGGCCGCACTGTGGTGGATCGACCGCTCGCGGGCGGGCGCGGTTCTGCGCGCCGTGGGAGAAGACGAACTCGCCGCGCAAAGCGTCGGCATCAACCTGACAGCCGTCAAGGTGACCGCGTTTGCCGTCGGTGGCTTCATTGCCGGTATCGGCGGCGCCATCTATGCCCACTACACGACCCACATTGAGCATAGCAACTTCGGTGTCATTCTGGCGACGTTCGCCATCGCCTATCCGATCCTCGGCGGCCTGACCAACGTTGTCGGCACGTTGCTGGCCGTGATCTTCATCCAAGGCTTCCTGGTCGAAGGTCTGCGGTTCCTCGGCGATTGGCGCAACCTGCTCTTCGGCGCCTTGATCGTTCTGGCGATGAATGTCCGCCCGCGTGGACTGATTGACGAGCGCGCAATGCTCTTTTTGCGACGGATGTTTGGTTTGGCAAAGAGAGGCACCAATGCTTGAGCTGCAGGCGCTTTCCAAACATTTCGGTGGCGTTCACGCCGTCGATGATCTGTCACTGACGGTCAATCGGGGCGAGATATTTGGTCTCATCGGCCCCAACGGCTCAGGCAAAAGTACCACCGTAAATCTTATTTGCGGCGTCTTGCCCGTCACCGCCGGTACCATCAGCTTTGAAGGTCACGATATCACCTCGGCGCAGCCCCATCGCGCCGTTGCCGCCGGCCTCGCACGTACTTTTCAAAATATTCGTCTGTTCTCCCACCTGACCGTTTGGCAAAATCTCTGGGTGGCGCAAGGCCGCACAGACGGCCACGAGTCTTCGCGTTTCGTCAAGCGCTGGCTGGCTGGAGATTCGACCGCACGGCGCTCCGTTTCGGACCTCATCGCTTTTGCCGGTCTCAGTGACCGGGGCGATGAATATGCCGGGAACCTCGCTTTTGGAGAACAGCGCCGTCTCGAGCTTGCCCGCGCGCTGGCCACCGGACCGAAATTGCTGTTGCTCGATGAGCCCGCCGCCGGCATGAACCTGGAGGAAGTCAGGGAGCTCGACGAGCGGCTACGCCAACTTGTGGAGCGTGGCATCACGATCCTTCTCGTTGAACATGTCATGGAGCTGGTGATGGGGGTGACGGACCGCATCGCCGTGCTGAATTTTGGACGCAAAATTGCCGAAGGTACGCCAGCGGAGATCCAGAACGACGAGGCGGTACAGGAAGCCTATCTCGGCAGTTCAAACAAGGCCTAGCCCGCATCTCCCGCCAGCATGCGGCCTAGAGGGAACAACCGGTTTTGCTTGAGGTCAACGACATCGTAACGGCATACGGCAAAATCGAGGCCCTCAAGGGCGTCGATCTCGCGGTTTCGCAAGGACAGGTGACGTGTTTGCTGGGCCCGAATGGCGCCGGCAAGACGACGCTCATGATGACAATTGCCGGTATCCTGAGGCCCAAACGCGGATCAATCCGTTTCAACGGCCAAGACATCGCCGGCAAACCAGCGCGCATGATCGTGGAGCAAGGGATAGTCCTGGTACCCGAGAACCGGTTGGTGTTCCGGGATATGACGGTTGAAGAAAATCTCATGGCCGGTGCATTCTCGCGCTCCGACGGCAAGACCGTGCAAAGCGATCTCGAGGCGATGTACGAACGCTTTCCCCACCTCCAAGAGCGCAGCACCCAGTATGCCGGAACGCTGTCGGGCGGCGAGCAGCAGATGTTGGCGATTTCACGTGCCTTGATGGCCCGACCCAGGTTGTTGTTGATGGATGAACCTTCGCTCGGCCTGGCTCCGTTGATCGTTGAAGATATTTTCCGGATTATTCGTGAACTCAACGACGAAGGCATGACCGTTTTTGTCGTGGAGCAAAATGCCCGCATGGCCTTGCAAGTTGCCGATCACTTTTATCTTATTGAGCAGGGCAAGGTGGTCTTTGACGGCACACCGGGAGAGATGGAGGAAGACGAGGTAATCAAGCGGGCCTATCTTGGTAAGAAAATTTGAGCTAGCGCCGCGGGTTGTGCCCGTCTTTATGATCGGTCAGATTGATGGTCGACTTTGTTCAAAACACACTTGACGGTTTCTTCATTGGCTCATCCTATGCGTTGTTGGCAATTGGATTCACGTTGATCTTTGGGGTCATGCGCCGCCTCAACCTGTCTTACGGCCCTTCGATCATGCTCGGCGTGTTTGCCGGCACGATGATCTACATCCAACTCGAGGCCGGTCTCGTTTTTGTGGCGTGCGCAACCGTGCTCGGCGCAGTTCTGGCCGGAATTTATGTCGAAAGGATTTGTTTTTGGGCGGTTGGCCGCGGTGCAGTCCTGGCCTCCATGGTCTCCAGTTTCGCCATCTGGATGCAGCTCGAGGAACTCGTCACGATTTTCTTCCCCGAGCGCACCTATGCATTCCCGCCACTGGGGGATTTTTCGCTCGAGTTCGGGCCATTCTTCATTCGTGGCGCACACCTCGTCATGTTCCTTTGCGCCGCGGTTCTTACCGTTCTGCTACACCTGTTGCTATACAAAACACGGTTTGGTTTGGCCTTGCGCGCCGTTTCCGAGAACCCGCTGGCGGCAAAATTCATGGGCATCAACACCGGTTTGGTGGTTTTCTCTGCTTTCGCACTGGCGTCCGCAATAGGTGGTGTGGCGGGATTCTTGATCGCATCCGCGGACCAGCAAATCACACCTCTGTTCGGCCTTTGGGCAACGTTCAAAGGCCTCATCGCCATGACCCTTGGTGGAATGGGATCAATTCCGGGAGCCATTGCCGGCGGCCTTTTACTCGGCATCATTGAAGCCCAGAGCACGTGGTATCTGGGCGCTGAGTATCGCGATCTTGTGGCCTATTTCGTCCTGTTTGCGTTTCTCGTCTTTCGACCGGGCGGACTATTTGGCCAGCGTTTGGCCACGCAGAACCGTCTTTCGATGCAGCGCGTGTGAGGGATCATGGACGATCATCTCATACAAGTCCTTTCCAATATCGGTATGATCACCTTCATCGCACTGTCCGCTTATGTCTTGCTGCTCACCGGCGAAATCTCCTTCGGCCAGCAAGCCTTCTTCGCCATCAGCGCCTATGCCTCGGGCATCGCCACGGCAATGTGGGGTTGGAGCTTTTGGCTCGGCCTCCTGTGGGGCGCGGGCGTTGCCGGATTCGCGGCCTTTTTGCTTGCCTGGCCGACATTGCGGATGAGGGGGCTTTATTTCGCCATCGGCACCTTGGCTTTCGCGGAAATGGTGCGGCTGATCTTTGAAGTCTTCCACTATCAAATTGAGATTGACGGGGAAATGGTGGGCCCGAACGGTTCGGAAGGGTTCCGAGGGATCCGCTACATCTTCGAGAACAATATTAGCGAATTTCAGTACATGATGATCATTTACGCCTTGCTCGCGAGCGTTCTCGTATTTTTGTTCGCCATCGAGAGAACCCGCGTCGGGGCCATCTTTCGAATGTTGGGAGAAGATGAGCTGCTGGCTGAAATGCAGGGCGTCAATCGAACCTACTACAAAGTGATGGCGACCGTTATCGCTGGGCTGATCGCCGGCATCGGCGGCGCGCTCTTTGCCCACATGAACACCTATGTCGAGCCGAAGATCTTTAATGTGATGCTTGGCGTGCACAGCCTCGCCTATGGTTTGATCGGCGGCCTCGGGACCGCCCTTGGCCCGCTAATTGGCGTAAGTCTCGACATCGGCCTGCTTGAATCGACCAGAATGTTCACCGGATACCGCATGGTGGTGTTTGGCGGGCTTGTGGCCATCCTGTTAATTTTCCGTCCACGCGGATTGTTGGATGAGGAGGCGGTTCACGCCATCCGATCCGCATGGCGTCGGAAGACGCCGTCGACCAGGCAGCAGAGCGAAATTGATGCTCCAGATTGACAGCGTTTCGCGATCGTTTGCCGGAGTTGTCGCGCTTCGCGATGTTAGCCTGACAGTGGCGCAAGGTGAGGTCGTCGGACTGATCGGCCCCAACGGATCCGGCAAGACCACATTGTTCAATGTGATCACCGGCCTGTTTCCCGCCGATCATGGCCGGATTCGCTTCAATGGCCGCGAATTGAGCGGATTGCGGCCTGACCAAATCGTGGCGTGCGGACTTGCGCGCACCTTCCAAACTCCCCGAATTCTACACCGCATGACCGTACGGGAGAACATGGTCTGCGCCGCCTATGCCGGCTCACCACTTGTCCAACGTCTGGGTTCCTGCGCGCAAAGTCGCCTGGACGACCTGCTTCGTGAATGCGGCCTCGACGGGCGTGCCCATGACCTTGCCAAGAACCTCACTCTGCCGGAACAGCGCAGATTGGAATTGGTACGGACGCTGGTCGCCGACCCAAAACTCATCTTGCTCGACGAGCCCGCGGGCGGAATGACACCGGCGGAAACCAAGGACAAGGCCACACTCATCCGAGACCTCGCAGCGAAGGGGCGGACCTGCATTATCATCGAGCACAAAATCGATATGATTTCCTCTCTTTGCCAGCGGATTTGTGTTTTGAATTTCGGCAAGGTGATCGCCGATGGCACGACTGTCGACGTATTGCGCGACGAAGCGGTGCTCGAGGCCTATCTCGGCCCCCAAGAAGCGGGCTAACCATGCTGCAGGTCCATGACCTTCATGTCTCCTATGGCAAGGCCCGCGCCGTGCTGGGCGTGTCCCTACACGTTGACAAAGGGGAAATCGTCGCGCTGATCGGCGCCAATGGTGCGGGCAAGAGTTCCACGATGCGCGCCGTTTACGGCATCACCAAACCAACGCAAGGCCGGGTCACCTTCGAAGGACAGGACATCACGGGACTACCGGCCCATCGCATTGTACCCTTGGGAGTTGCGCAAGTTCCCGAAGGGCGGATGATTTTCGAAGACCTGACGATTGAGGAAAACCTTTTGCTCGGCGGGCTCGCGCGACGTGGCAGCCGCGACGAACAGCCCATGAGGCGCGTGCTAAAGCTCTTCCCAGTTCTCCAACCTCGCACCAGCGAGCCAGCCTCCAACCTCTCTGGCGGCCAGCAGCAAATGCTGGCGATCGCCAGGGGGCTCATGTCGGAGCCCAAATTTCTTATGCTCGACGAGCCATCCCTGGGGCTTTCGCCACTGGCGGCTCAAGAGGTTTTCGACCTGATAGTCACTTTACGGGCGGACGGGGTGACTATTTTGCTGGTGGAACAAAATGTGCGCCAGGCCTTGGCAATCGCCGACCGCGGATATGTCATCGAAAGCGGGCGTGTTATACTGGAGGGAACCTCTGAGCAGTTGCTCAACAATGAATTGCTCATCAGCGCATATCTTGGAGTAAAGCGCCAATAGGGTTTTCATCACGCCCCAATCCGACTGGAGGTATATTGGAGGATACGACATGAAGTGGATTGGTACGGTTGTTTGCGCCGGCACCCTCATGCTGCTTCCGGTGGTCGCTCTTGCGGGTCAAAGGCCCATGGTCAAAGTGGCATGCAAACCAACGGAAAAAAACTTGTCTATCGCTGCATGTTCAACGTTATGGGCAAAAAAAATCACCAACCCATCGAAGATGCGGCATTCAAGGTCAACGCCGACATGCCGGCCATGCCCATGGCGCACAATGTCAAGCGCATTGAACCGAAACCGGTCGCCGGAAAGCCTGGACTGTACGAGGGCGACCTCCATCTCGAAATGATGGGTGAATGGGTGCTGAAACTGACCTTCGACAAGCCTGCCCGCGATGTCGTGATCAAAAAACTCATGTTCGGCGATATAGCGATGGGCGGTGAAGCTTCGAACGACGGCAAGGACAAGATGCAGCACTCTGGCCACGGCGGCGAGGTAGACAAAACAAAATCGGAATAGCACTTACGAGTCGCACGGTTCGTAATCGCTATAGGCAATGACCTTGAGGTCTAACATACCAGCGAACCCGCAATAGGGATGAGCTTAGACCCAATGTTGCCGCCAGTGGACCGCCAAGCGTCACAACTTGTTTGCCCGATGCAGCCAATAAACTGACCCGGATTTGGCCTGCGCACACCGGCAAGGTTGTCCAGGCATTGTAAGGCGACGGACGGTTGTTTTTCCCATAATGTTGGCACCGATGACTGACCACGCCGACACACAACCTCAAGAAGGCCATGTGCTCCTTCGCATTGTGGCCCTGGCGGAGCTGGCGCTTGTTCTGGGCACAATTGCCTCGCTCGGGGCGATTGCCTTCGTGGAATGTGTCCGGCTCATCAACGATGCCTTGTTCATTTCGCCGCGCTCACGCGTGCTCTATGAGCGAACGCCCTGGCTCATTGCAGCGGCCACGATTTTGGTTCCCGCACTCGGTGGGTTGCTGGTGGGCGTAATTCTGCGCCGAACGTCTGATGAACAACGCCCACTCGGACCGGCCGATGCCATCGGCGCCGTCCAAACCCGCAGGCCGCTACCGTCGTTGCGAGCTGGCCTCGCCTCGACTGTAGCGGCGATCATTTCGCTCGGCTGTGGTGCTTCGGTCGGACAATACGGGCCGATGGTTTATTTGGGCGCGCTCGCTGGCGGGTTGGCGACCCGGCTCAAGATTCCGGTGCGCAATTTGCAGGCTATTGCCATCGCCTGCGGAGTTGCGGCAGCGATTTCGACGGCCTTCAATGCCCCCATTGCCGGATTGGTGTTCGCGCATGAAGTCATTCTGCGGCACTATTCAATCCAGGCATTCGCACCCACCACCGTGGCCTCCGCCACCGGCTATGTTATTGCCAATGTCATATTTGGCCGCCCACCACTCTTTCTGGTCGCCTTCGACGGTGTTGGTCACAGCCATGAGTTTCTACTATTCGCGTTGATTGGGGTCTTGGCCGCGTTGCTGGCGGTCGCCTACATGCGCTGTATATTGGCGTTCACGACGGCGGCCGCGCGAAGCCCGCTGCCGCCAGAATTGCGGCCTGCCTTGGCGGGGCTCGTGGTTGGCCTTGTTGCGCTTGCATTGCCCGACGTCATGGGGATCGGCAAAGAAACATTGCGCTTTGCCACCATCGAAGGTGCATTCGAAGCTTGGGAACTCGGCCTCATCGTCGTCGCCAAAATCGTCCTGACCGCACTTTGTATCGGCTTTGGATTTGCTGGCGGCGTTTTCAGTCCTGCCCTTCTCATCGGCGTCTTGTTTGGCGCGCTTTGCTGGACTTCGATCGACGCTCTCACCACGGTCCCCAATTCCGGCATCGTCGTCTATGCGATTTGCGGCATGATGGCACTGACGAGCCCGGTCATCGGCGCCCCGCTGACGACGATCCTGATCGTCTTCGAGCTGACGCGCAGCTACGATTTGACCATCGCGGCCATGGTGTCCGTTGTGTTTGCAAACCTAATCGCATACCGCATTTTCGCCCGTTCGCTCTTCGATGTTCAGCTCGCGCGCAGGGGCATTGATCTCTCCAACGGACGTGATCAGGCAATGCTGGCCTCGGGAAAAGTCTCCGACCTCGCCAGTCGCGAATTCGTACATTGCACAAGCAAAGAGGCCGTCTCGATCGTCCTCGACCGCCTCAGCACGGCCGGGCGGGCCGAAGCCGTCGTTCTGGACACTGATGGCAAATATCTCGGCATCGCGCGTGCACAGGATGCAAGGGGCAGCGAGGATCGGCCGGTTTCCGCCATCGCCAAGCGCGGCGCGGTGATTTTTGATGAAAACACCACACTTTGGCAGGCCATGCTTGCCATCGAAGGGTTCATCGGCGATGCCGTACCTGTCGTCTCGTCAAAGAGCGGCCAGCTGATCGGCATGGTTGCCGAAGGTGATTTGATCGGCGCCTACCTGACGACAGTCCATGATCTGAGGCGGGAGGAAAATGAAACAGTTTAGTTTCCTCCTCACACTGGCCATGTTACTCGCTGGCCCTGCCCTGGCCGAGGATCCACAGAAGATCACGGTTGTGACTTGGGGCGGGGCCTATGAAGCGGCCCAGCGCGCTGCATTCTTCAAGCCGTTCAAGGTCGTCACCGGCGTTGATGTCGACGTCGTTGCCTATACCGGCGGCCTCGAAGGATTGCGCCAGCGCGTCAAGTCGGGCGGATGGGACGTCATCGACATGACCGAAGACCAGGCGATCGCCGGGTGTGAAGACGAACTCTTGGAACACCTCGATCCGTTTGCCATCATTACGCCACCCCGGAAATTGACGCTCGATGAAGATTTTCTGCCCGGCGCCTTTCGGCCATGCTCCATCGCGCAGATTGTCTATTCAACCGTCATTGCCTATGACGAGCGTGCCTTTCCCGGTGAAAAGCCCAACCATGTTTCCGACTTCTTTGATTTGGATCGCTTTCCGGGGCGACGAGCTTTGCAGCGCGATCCATCCGCCGTTCTCGAATGGGCTCTGATCGCCGAGGGCATGCCGTTGCGCCAGGTCTACGACCTGTTGAGTACTGAGCGCGGCATGCGGGTTGCTTTTCGCAAACTGGAAACAATTCGCAAGCAAATTGTTTGGTGGAATGATCCCAAGGAGCCGGCCGAGTTTCTCAGGGATGGCAAGGCGGCAATGGCCTCCGGATTCAATGGCCGCTTTTTCGCCGCCGCCAATGATGAAGGTGCCCCCATCACAAACGTTTGCGATGCGCAAATTCTCGACTATGGCGTCTGGGCAATCCCGATTGGATCGCGCCGCAAGGAATTGGCCAAGGAGTTTATCAGGTTTGTCACATCGGTTGATCGCTTGGCAGAGCTTGCCGAGCATATTTCCTATGGCCCCGCCCGGTTGTCGGTCTTGTCCAGGA
>JAUVMS010000170.1 GCA_030600135.1 Hyphomicrobiales bacterium
TTCACGTCTTCGAGATCAACGGCATCCGCATCGCACCAATCATCTGCTACGACATCCGCATGCCGGAGCTGATCCGCACATTGGTGCTCCGCCATGACGTCCAACTCATCCTACATTGCGGCGCCTACGCGCGGGATCCGACGTTCTACAGCTGGCGCCCGTTCGTCGTGACACGCGCCCTGGAGAACTGGGTTTTCATACTGAGCCTCAATCGCGCTGGCGAGCGCTGGGGCAGTTCGGTGTTTTGCCCGCCGTTTGTCGACGAACAGCATCGCGAGCTTGTTTTCGGTGCCAAGGAGGAGTTGCGGTACCTGGAGGTTTCGACGACCACCATCGATGCGGCACGCGAAATCGCGCCCTTCGTCGAGGACCGGCTCGACAGTTACGCCGACCTCCCACTCTTGGACGTCACTAGCGCAAAGTAGGCTGGGCAGAGGGCCCGCCACGGCACAATAAGCGCTATGGGCTGGCGCAGAGATCGTCCCGCAAATGAGCCATATCAAAACCCGGGCATCACCAAGACTTTCGCCTTCGCCGGCAGCGTTTCCTGCGAAACGACAATGGTCGGTGTCTCACTAAATTCAACTTCAAACACTTCGGCCAGACGCGCCAAAAATGTGTTCAGCGACACCGCTCCGAAGGCGTGCATCGGCAAGATAAGGCGTGCCTTGAGAGCCTGCAGCACCTCGATCATGCTCGCCTGGTCCATCGTGAATGAGCCATCGACCGGCACCATGACGATGTCGAGCTGGCCAATCTGCCCGAGGTGCTCTGGTCCAAGCTTGTGGTGAAGATGGCCGAGGTGACCGATGCACAGCCCCGCCACCGCGAACACAAAGATCGAATTTCCATCCTTTTCTCGCTCGATGTCCCACCTGCGGATATCCGTCGGCACGTTACGGATGTAGACGTCACTCACTCGCAAATCGTGCCGAGCCGGACCGCCATCCGGGTTCCAGCCTCTGAGGACATGCTTGATCTTGGGGTCGGGGAAATCGGTGTAATGCGTCTCGTGAGCATGGTTCATGGTGATGACGTCAGGCATCACCCCGCGCCCGGCGTAGCCCGCATAGTCCGTTGCGATAACGACGCCATTCTGGCTCTCAATGCGAAATGTTGAATGCGTGACATAGGAGATCCGCACCTCATCGTCCGCCAGCGCGATCGGCTGGTACGCGGCATACCGAAAGAGTGGGCTCGTATCAGCGATACCGACGCAGCGACTGACCGGCTGCTGGGCAATCGCCGAGCCGGGCACAACGAGTGCAACGCAACCGATGAGAAATGCCATCCCACGAGCAATCTTCATGACGCCCACTCCCAAACGCGACCTATCTTACAATCAGGTTACACCTGCTTTGCACGGATTGGCAGGGCCGGCAATTGGCACGTTCGACAACGCGAGCGCATTCCCATCAATTAGCCGACCCCCCTTCCCAATTGCTCCGCGCGAGTTCAAAATAATCAGTCGTTTCCTCGCGCTGGCGGTTTGTGACGAATAGCTTGCGCGATCCCGTCGCCTGGAACCCAAGCCGTTTTAGTACGGCCTTTGAAGCGACATTGTCGGGTTGCGTTCCGGCCTCAATCCTTTCAACGCCGAGCTTTGCGAAAACGGCCGAGACAAATGGCATCAAGGCTTCGCCGATATAGCCGTGCCCCTGAAACTCCTCACCAATCCAATAGCCCAACTCAGCCCGACCGACGCCCCCGCCCTTGACGCCACAACCAACACCTCCAATCATCGGGCCCGTGGGCTCCAAATGGATATGGTAGTTGAGACCGCTCCCGTCCTCATTGGCCGCCAGCGCACGCTCAATTCGCCAACGCGCCTCAACCATTGCTACCTGATCAGGCCAAGTTGCAGTCCAACGGCTGATTGCTGGCGTCATCAATCGCAACAACGCTTCAGCGTCTCCGATCTCCGGCGGGCGCAAGCTCAAATGCCTGGTCGTTACTGACAAGATGGCCATCGGCAATCCAACTCAAATTCGTATCGCTGCCAGTGGCGGACCAGCGTAGCGGGGAAAAATAGCGCTCCCCAACAATCCCATGTCTGGACCATGGTTGAAATCACGACGGATTCAATTGATTGGTTCAAAGCCCAACCGCAACCTTCAATGCGCCGCCTCCCAATTATCGGCAGCGGCGGCGTCGACCTTGAGCGGCACCTCGAGCTGCAGCGCCGGTTCGGGAGCGGCCTCCATGATGCGGCGCGCCACGTCGATCGTCTTATCGACCTCCTTTGCCGGCGCCTCGAAAATAAGCTCGTCGTGCACTTGCAGCAGCATGCGCGCATTGAGTCCGGCATCTTCCAATGCGCCCTGCATGCGCACCATGGCTCGACGAATAATGTCCGCGGCCGACCCTTGGATCGGAGCATTAATGGCGGCGCGCTCGAAAAAGCCGCGCTTCGACGGGTTCTTGGTGTTAATCTCCGGATAGTGCACACGGCGCCCGAAAATCGTCTCGACATAGCCTTGCTTCTTGGCCGTCTCGATGGTCGCTTTCATGTAGGCGCGGATACCAGGAAAGCGCTCAAAATATTTGTCGATGTATTCCTTGGCCTCACGGCGGGAAATACCGAGCTGGGCGGCCAGACCGAAGGCCGAAATGCCGTAGATGATGCCGAAATTGATCGCCTTGGCGCGGCGCCGCACGTCCGCCGGCATACCCTTGATCGGCACGCCAAACATTTCCGACGCAGTCATGGCATGAATGTCGAGCCCGTCGGCAAAGGCCTGCTTGAGCGCGGCTATATCGGCGATATGCGCCAACACCCGGAGCTCGATCTGACTATAGTCGGCGGAAACCAGTTTCATCCCCTTTTCCGCCACGAATGCGGTACGGATCTCACGGCCCTCTGCCGTGCGGACTGGAATGTTTTGCACGTTCGGGTCAGTCGAGGCGAGCCGGCCCGTCGCCGCCGCGGCGAGTGCAAAGGAGGTGTGAATGCGCCCCGTCTCGGGATTGATAAACGTCGGCAGCGCATCGGTATAGGTGCTCTTGAGCTTGGAGAGTTGGCGCCACTCGAGCACCGTACCCACCAGCTTTTTCGGCGTTTCGCCAATCTCCTCGTTGCCGGCCAAGTCCTCCAGCATACCGGCTCCTGTGGCCCAGGCCCCTGTCTTGGTTTTTTTTCCTCCCGGCAACTTCCATTCATCGAACAGGATTTCACCGAGTTGCTTGGGCGAGCCAACGTTGAACGGTCTGCCAGCGATCTCGTGGATCTCGGCTTCAAGGCGGGCGAGCGATTGGGCGAACGAACCCGAAAGCCGCGAGAGAATGTTGCGGTCGACCTTGACGCCCTCGCGCTCCATATCGGCGAGTACGTGCACCAAGGGCCGCTCGAGCGTTTCATAGACCGTTGTCATATGCTCGGCGACGAGACGCGATTTGAGCATCATCCAGAGCCGCAATGTGACATCGGCGTCCTCCGCGGCATAGGCCGTCGCCTTGTCGATCGCCACTTTGTCGAACGTCACTTGCGATTTGCCCGTGCCTGCGACCTCCTTGAACGAGATGCATTTGTGACCGAGCCAGCGCATCGCCAGCTCATCCATGCCGTGGCCTCCCGTGCCCGCGTCAAGCACGAACGACAGCAGCATCGTGTCGTCCAAGGGCGTGAGCCGGATGCCGTAGCGCAATAGCACCAGGATGTCGTACTTGAGGTTCTGGCCAATTTTCAGCACGCTCGAGTCTTCGAGCATCGGCTTGATGGCATCGAGCGCTGCACGCAAGGGGATTTGCTCGGTGGCGCCGGCGCCCTCCAAGTCGAGGCCGTCGCCCTTGCCATGTCCAAGCGGCACATAGCAGGCCTCGCCGAGCGTGACGGCCATGGAAAGCCCCACCAGGTTGGCCTGCATGGCGTCGAGGCTATCGGTTTCCGTATCGAAGGCCACGCGGCCAGCCTCCCGCGCCTTGTCCACCCAGGCCATGAGCTGCTCGATCGTGGTGACCGTCTCGTATCCGTTGCGGTCGATGGGGGTACTCAGCGCCAGCGCCTGCCAATGTGTAACGACGTCGCCGGGGCCACCACTGTCGCCTTGACCCTCCTTGCCCGCTTTCTCTCCGCTCCTGTTCCTGGCGACACTCGAGCCGACGGACCGCGTCAGCGGCGCGGGTGCATCGACGCCGAGCCGCTCGGCCACGCGCGCGGTCAAGGTATTGAATTCCATCTCGCGCATGAAACCGAGCAGGGTGTCGGGCTCCAGCTCTTGCAATGCGGCTTCGGCGAGCGGTACGCCCACCGGTACGTCGTCCTTGAGTTTGACAAGTTCGCGCGAAACCCGGGCCTGATCGGCGAACTCGATGAGATTTTCGCGGCGCTTGTTTTGCTTGATCTCACCGGCGCGCGCGAGCACCGTGTCGAGGTCGCCATATTCGGTGATGAGCTGCGCCGCCGTCTTTTGGCCGATGCCCGGCACACCGGGCACGTTGTCTGTCGAATCGCCCCAGAGCGCCTGCACATCGACGACGCGATTGGGCGCAACGCCAAACTTCTCGAAAACTTGCTCGTCCCGGATACGACGGTTGTTTTTCATCGTGTCGAGCATCATGACGCCCGGCTCTATCAGCTGCATCAGGTCTTTGTCGGACGAGACGATGGTGACCTCTGCGCCGGCGGCCACCGCCTCCTTGGCGTAGGTCGCGATGAGGTCGTCGGCCTCATAGCCTTTCTGCTCGATACAGGCGAGGTTGAAGGCGCGCGTCGCATCGCGGATGAGCGGAAACTGCGGGATGAGGTCTTCCGGCGGTGGCGGTCGATTGGCTTTGTAGTCGCCATAGATCTCATTGCGAAAGGTCTTGGCGGAATGGTCGAATATGACCGCGACATGGCTCGGTTGCACATCGCTCTTGCTGTCCTCGATGAGCTTGAACAGCATCTGGCAAAAGCCGTGCACGGCACCGACCGGCAGCCCGTCCGATGGTCGTGTCAATGGCGGCAATGCGTGAAAGGCGCGAAAGATGTAGCCCGAGCCGTCGATCAGGTAAACGTGATCGCCCTTGCCGACTGGCTTGGGCTTGGCGGCGGATTTGGTCGGGCCCGTGGAGGTCTTTTTCGGCTTGCTCATGGGGCCTGACTATAGGCGCACATGTCCGTCCGGTCAGTTCGAATTTTCACTCGAGGGACGGTCGGCGCGATCAACCGCGGCGTGCCAGAGCGAGCCCGAGCCCGGCACCCATCATCAGCGACCCCGATATGCGATTGCGGACAACGATGGCCCTTCGGGTCTTGAACCAATGCCCCGCCTGATCGGCAACGAGCGCCCAGAGACCAGTAAACACGAATGTGATCGCCAGGAAGGTGGGCACCATGATGGCGAACTGCATTGTGAGCGAGCGCGCCGGATCGATGAACTGCGGCAGGAACGCCGCCATGAACAAGAGGCTCTTCGGGTTTGGGATCGTCACCACCAAGCCTTGCAGGAACAGCGAGCGGCTGCTCGCCCGTGCCGCTTCCACGCCGCCAAGACGCGGTTCGGAATGCCACTGCCGCACGCCCAGGTAGATGAGATATGCCACACCGGCCCACCTCAGCCACTCGAACCACTCCGCCAGAAGCAGCATCACAGATGCCATGCCGAGAATGGTGACCGCCAATTGCACCGCGACGCCGCAGGTCGCACCCGCAACAGTGACGAGCGCCTTGCGCCATCCGAACGCCATGGCATGAGCGACAGTCAAGAGTACCGACGGCCCCGGCAACAGGATCATGATCGTCGTTGCGGCGAAAAAAGCGAGATAAAGCGTGATTTCCATCGCCCCACTAAACGCCAACCGGGCGTCGCTCGCAAGGGGGCACCGGCATCGTTCAACGCGACCGCTGTCATCAAAAGCGATTGGGCCCGGCAAAAGCCGAGCCTTTCAATTGGCGATTGCGCTCCATGGTTCAGAGCGAGGATTTGATCCAATCAGCAAGTTTGTTCTTGGGCAACGCGCCCGTCTGCGTGGCGGCCACCTCCCCACCCTTGAATATCAACAGCGTCGGGATCGCCCGAATGCCGTACTTGCCGGGCACATTCGGGTTTTCGTCGATGTTGATCTTGGCGACTTTCACCTGTCCGCTCATCTCCTCCGAGATTTCCTCGAGTGCCGGTGCGATCGCCTTGCACGGGCTGCACCATTCAGCCCAAAAGTCCACAACAACTGGCTCGGAGGAGTTCAAGACTTCTGTCTCGAAATCGTCGTCGGATACGGTGGCTGTCGCCATAATCGTGTTCTCCATATGTTCCAGCCAACCAAATTGGCCGAGACTCATCTGCGGTAGAACGTAGGTAGCCGCCTCTCAGGCGTCAAGGCCGTGCGAACTACTCCACAAATCGCTTTCCACACCTTGGAGCCTGGCTTGAGGAACTTCCATAATCCGTGGCCCGCAGGTCCATAAGAGTACGGTTCGCAAGTCGTGATTCGGATAAATTCGCGCCAAAGCAAGTCTATATGCGCTGAGTTGTAGGAGGTAGGTGCGCGGTATTCCTTCAACATCGGCGGGCGGTGGCCGATTGGTCTTGTAATCGACAATCACAACTTGGTCATCGCCGACAACGAGGCGGTCGATCTGCCCGCTAACGCGCACCGGCATGCCAGATTTGGTCGGCACAAGTTCTGCCGTCAGTGGAACCTCGGCAACACTGTCGGGCCCGAAGAGAAAGCCAAACTGGGGGTCCTCCAGAATGGCCAATGTTTCTGTAACGATTTCCCGGCGCGCGTGCTCGGACAACCCCTGTCCCTTGAGCGCAACGAACGCAGCCGCCGCCGTCTGCCATCGCTCTGGCGGCAATTCTGGCAAATGCTGCAACAGCGCGTGCGTTATCAGCCCTCGCGCAAATCGTGCATCACCTGCGAGCGCCAGTGGCGACAATGAGCGCTCTTCGTTTTGCACCGCAGCATCGGCGCCATCGAGCGGCATCAATCGTGAGGGGGCCATCGGGATCGCCCGCGTTTTCTCAACTTTCGCGCGCCGGCTCACCCATTCCGGCAATGGCTCGCTCATTGGCCTATCACCGAGGTCGAGTTCCACGCGCTTGGCCGCCGCGGTTTGTTTCGCTTCGAGCCGCAATACCTCGCGACCGTCGGCCAGCGTGACACTCTCGAGTTCCGGCGTCAGCGCCTCCGATGCCAGGTCGTACCAACAATCGCGCCCGCGCCCGCGCCGTCCCTCAA
>JAUVMS010000408.1 GCA_030600135.1 Hyphomicrobiales bacterium
AGCCAGACAAAACTCAACGCAGCAAGCATCCCGCCTTGGGTAAACAGGTCAAAGATTGTGTTGTGGGCCTCGAATTTGTCGGGAGGGGGTCGTTTCCATTTCTTGTTGACAAGGTGCGGGCCTGGCCCCAAACCCAGCAACCCGGACCCGATACCCAAGTCGATCGCCTCGCGCCAGAGTTTGAACCTATTTTCGGCTTGATTGTTCTGCTCCATCGTCGCAGCGGCAAATTTTTGAGCCTGGTCAGCAATCGAGGAGCCGAATGGAGGGGCTGACGCGAGCAGCACCGGAACCGAGATGAACATCAAGCAAGCGAATGTCATGCGAAACGACGGTTTGTGCCCAACCGAAAACGACCATGTCCAAAGTTTAACCGCGAGGAACATCGGGCCGGCGATGAGCATGAGCAAAATGAATGAATCACTCTTGGTGAGGACGCCGGCGAGCAAGCTAGGGGAAGCGCACGCGAGGGCCGCCAACATTTCGCTACGCCCCGCTGCTGTCTCCGCGAGATGCAGCGAAAGTAACACGAGCACAGAACAAAAAAGAGCGAAATTGTTTGGATTTGCCGCCCAGCCAAGAAACCTACTAAACCACCAAAAATCGATCCCTGGTATGGGAACCAGACGGAAACCGCCAGCCATCAGGACGGAAACGCTCGCAGCACCGCCGGCTACGAAAAGCCACGTGATCCGGCGCAACCGCCAGACACCGTCGGGTTCCAGCACGATTAAGCAAGAAAGAGTCGCCACGAGTACGTATGCCACCGTTGTGTTCACAAACGACCCGGTATCACGAAAGTCCTCGATCGCAAGTCCCGTGAGCAAGCCGAGACACTGGGCAAATGCGAACACCAGCCAAAAAATCAGTAGCTGCGAAAGAGCCGATGTCAATGGCGGGCCGCGCCGACGCGCCTGAGCGCCCAAGGACAGGATGATCCAGATTGCCAGGCAAATTTCGCCGGGTCCGAACTTTGAAGCGAGGCGCAGTTGGGTCGCTGTCGACAGTAGCAGCCCGAGTGCTAGCAGCGCGTCTCGTATCATCGGCGAAGCCCGCGATCACAATACGTGCAGAGTGCCGCACCCAATGCTCGCGATGCCTTTGCGGATGCTGTACGACGGGCAGTCACTAGCCGCTTTCGGCTCCGGGCGGTGCCATACTTACAGTCGTGGTGAAGCCCCAGGTCGGCACGTCGGCAGCCATTTTGTCTTTGATGCAGTGTCGGGGCATGAGCTCGGCCCAAAGGGCGAAGCACCGCGCAGTTCCCGATCAGTGGTAAGTCGTTTATTTTGGACATTTCAAGGGGCGTCGATTGTTCGCTGCCTCGGTGCTCCCCCGCCCCTGACGTCGGTGCCATGGCCCCTCTGCGCAATCCTGACGCTTCTGTCGCCTTTCGAAAGCGAACTGGCCTCTCCGTACCTGCGGTCGAGGAGCCGAGAATACAGCGCAGCGTATCGGTCGATCGTTAGCCCAAGGTCGAACTCACGCGCTACGAAGTCCGCAGCACGGTCGGCCATTACCTTGGCAGTCTCTCGTTCTCGAAGCACATCAAGGATTCTTTCTGCCAAAATTCGGGGTTCGCCTGGCGGAACCAAGACGCCGTTCCAGCCGTCGCGAACCACATCCGTACAGCCGGGCATCCTCGTTGCCACAATCGGCAGGCGAGCGAGCGCAGCCTCGAGGAGGACGCGCGGCACACCCTCCCGGTATTCGGTCGGGAACGCAAACACGTCGGCCAGTTCGAGCAATGCCGGCACATCCGATCGCTGCCCAACGGCCATCACGTAGGGCGCGTGGCGGTCGATCTCGGCCTGCGTCACGGCGAGTGGTCCCTCGCTCTCGCGAGGCCCCACGAGGAGAAAGCGGACGCTCGGTCGTACTTTATGGACCATCGCAGCCGCCTCAAGCAGCGCGGGGATACCTTTTTGCCGGGTCATGCGAGTTACCGTGATGACGATCTCGGAAGTGCCGAGGCCAAACTCTTCGCGAAGCTCGGCCGGTGATGGTCCCGCCGCTCGAACCCGCTCGAAACCTTCGGCATCTATGCCAGAACCGGGATCAGTCGACTGAGACCTCTCCCGGTCATACGGTGGCGCTCGAAAAGTGCCTTATCATGTTGGTTTTGGAATATGGACGCGGCCGTAGATTGGGCGACAAGCCGGTGCATCATACGGTAGATGGGTCGCAGCCCCAGGGCGAGTGGTGAGCGCGATGAATAAACCCAGGCCAATCTCCGTTGATGGTGCGAACGATCACCACGTTTCGAAGACCTCGCGCCGCCAAAGGCACCAACAGGTTCGGCTTGGTATTGAAGCTTTGCACAAGGTCAGGTTGCACATCGGCGAGAAGCTCGGAGAACATTTTGACTGCGTTCCAATCAGCCATCGGGCTCATAAACCGGTAGAGATGGAAGGATTTGAAATCGATACCGGCCCGCACGAATGGGGCTGGATCAGCGGTTGCAGCCGCGGTTATTTGAAAGCCACGGTGACGGAAACCAAGCATAAAAGGGATGCGAAGAGCATGGTCATCACCTCCGATACAAAGCAGATGCGGGCTCAAGTGATTCTCCTCCTCAATGCCTGTACTCACCAAAGTCACTAGCTTGGCAAACCCTGCGGTAGCTCTCTGCTACAAGCGGACTCCCAACAATCAACCAGATCGCAGAGGGGCATCCACGCGAAGGCGCCGACAAGTGCAGCGAAGCGCTTCTCGCATCGATGGAGATTAACGCGATGGCGGAATTGATAGGCAACGGCAACCTCTTTCAAGCGCGGCTGGCCCGGGTCGATCTCCCATGGATGAATATAAAAAACGTAGGGCCTTCCAGAGCGCAGGATCTTGCGCATGCCCTGGCACCACAGCCAATATGGGAGGAGCCGGAAATAGCCGCCTCCGCCCCAAGGAAGTCCCCACTGGCCGAGCTGGATGCACGGGATGCAGACTTCATAGAAACTGTCGCCAAGCGAGACAATTGGGGTATCCACTTCCATACCTGTCAACCGACCATATCGATCGTGAGCAACAGTAGGAAAGCAAGAAGAATCGTACCGAAACCCCAACTCCTTAAGTATCGGTATCGCCCACTCGGTGATCGAAAAGCAGGGCGCCCGGTAGCCGTAGACTGGTTCACCAGTCAGGTCTTCTAAGTAGCTCTTAGAGCGAAGGACATCCATTCGGAACTCGCTGGGCCGGAGCGTGTAAATGAGATCGTGACCATATCCGTGAGACGCCACCTCGTGTCCTTCTGCACTAATCGCTCGCACGAGCTGTGGGCACTTCTCGGCCACCCACCCAAGAACGAAAAAGGTTGCGCGGGCCTTCCCCTTATCGAGGATCTCGAGCATTCGCATCGTGTTCCGCTCGACGCGCAGCTCGCATCCTGCCCAGGCCTCGCGACCGATGGCGCTAGCCATGTTCTCGGCATGGAACCAATCCTCAACGTCGATTGAGAGCGCAGCTTGATCTCTCGTTGGACGCTCTGTGTTAACACTCAATAAGGGTCTCTCTTTCATAACAGCTTGTGGCCGCATTGGCGGAATTCTCGCACGTCTTCCCGCGTCGGGAATGAAAAGTAGTCTGCCCTTGTCATGTCGAGTGGTCTTGGTTGCACTCGGCCGGCCTGCAGGTCATGCATGACGCGAATGAGTAACCTGGCGCCTTCACATTTTGTTCCCTTAATGACACGATCGAGCGTATCGCGCGTCTTGACGTCGAAAGCCTCAGTCGCCAGCACATCGCCTGCATCGAGCTTTTCAGCCATGCGATGCACCGTAATCG
>JAUVMS010000044.1 GCA_030600135.1 Hyphomicrobiales bacterium
CCCTCTCAATGTACCCCGTTGAAAATCAGCCCGAAATCTTCACAAAGATCTACGCGCCTACCGATACACGCCGCTCGAGAACTGACCGTTGATCTCGTTACTAGCCATTAACTCCGGCTACGTCCAGCGGGTAACTTGCTCAGCCAACCCATGATCCCTCCGATTCCATCAAATAACGCGTACGTAAGATGTGGAAAACGATTTATATCAGAAGGATGGCGGAGATTTGACGACCATAGTCCAACTCGCCGCGATGGGTGGTGCGACGATAGCTGAAGAATTCTGATTCGTTGCGGTAAGTACACAGTTCTAGCTCATCAATTTCGCCCACCCCAGCCTCGGCAAGGCGATGCGCCACAAAGCCTGGCAAGTCAAAATGTGGACGACCTTCAGAAGATGGTGAAAGGAAAAACCGGGCAAACTGTGGATTGTTGGCGACAAATGTCTGCTGGAACTCGTGTCCAACCTCATATGATGGCTGTGAAATGGTTGGTCCGACGGCCGCTTTGATCGCATTTCGATTCGCCCCGAGCTGTTCCATGGCATCGATGGTTGCCTCGAGAACACCGGACAGCACGCCGCGCCATCCGGCGTGAGCGGCACCAGCAACACCGGCCAAGGCGTCAGCAAAGAGAACGGGCGTGCAATCGGCCGTTGTAATGGCGATGGCCAGCCCGGGAGTTGACGTGACGAGGGCGTCGGCGCGCGGCCGCTGGTCCGCGGGCCCCGGCTCGGCGACGGGCACGGCGATGGCGCTGTGAAATTGGTAGGGACTCAAGAGCCTATCCCGCCCGACACCGAGGCAGTGTGCGACCTGATTTCTATTGGCGGCGACACAATGTGGTTCATCGTCGGAGCCGATGCCGCAGTTGAGCGAGTTGTAAATGCCCTCGGATGATCCACCCTTGCGGGTGAAAAAGCCATGGGTGACGCCGTCGAGCCCCTTCAGAGC
This sequence comes from Hyphomicrobiales bacterium, assembly GCA_030600135.1. Classification (GTDB taxonomy): domain Bacteria; phylum Pseudomonadota; class Alphaproteobacteria; order Rhizobiales; family JAUVMS01; genus JAUVMS01. Next base: position 953 of record JAUVMS010000044.1, read on the forward strand.
CCCGGATTCGATGAACTCAACCGCCATTCCGTCCCCCATGATCGCAGGCATACTATCAGTTTCAGGCGACTGGGCGGCAAGTCAAAATGGCGCCAATGGCCCGATGTCAGAACTTCGGACGGCGATCGCCTTGAATCGCCCTCCCATCCCTTGTGGCGCCATAAGCCTCTGAATTCCCACTTCAATCTCGTTGACCTGTCGCGTCGAGGCCGATTGCATGAGGCGCGTCGCACGCGGCCCGATCCCGAGACCGGTCAAGAATTGGGCCTGGCTAATCGGGCCATCGACGGCGAAACCCAAATCCGCCATGGTCTTTGCGAAAGTGGCAAAATCAACATGGGCCGTTAGGTCTGCTTCGCCTGGATGAGCGAGCGGATGGTCGTGGGCGTGGCCGCGGACCGCCTGAAATGTGTCGCCAATGGCAGGCCCGCCATAGCCATAGTCGATGAAAAGCGCGGCAAACGGTCCTTGCTTGGCCAGGGATTGGAGCGTGTCGCCGATGGTGGCAGTCCAAGAACGCAGCTCGAGAATGTCGCCGTCAACGGGTTTCGCGAGCGCTCCCAGGGCTTGCAATTCACCCGATACGCAGGGGCCCGGAACAAAAGCCAGGCGGCTTTCGTCGTCAAGCGAAACACAGCGCTCGCGCCAGCTGCCGTTGCTAAAGACGAGCTGGCGTATGGCAACGGTGTCGAGGTATTCATTGGCGATGAGTATCGTGGCGCCCTCGAATGGCGGCACGGCATCAGACCAGATGATTTCGCCATCTACATCCCGCAGTTTGCGACGTTGCTCAGCAATCAGTGTCTCGTTGATGTCAATCAAATGGATTTTTAGCCGCCTCAAAAGCTCTGGCACCACCTTTAGGGCGCGCAGCGCATCCGCCATGAGCGTGCCACGGCCGGGTCCTAGCTCGACGATGCGGATCGCATCCGGCCGGCCCATGGTGTCCCATGCAGCGGCACACCAAATGCCAATGAGTTCACCGAATACCTGGCTGACTTCCGGCGCGGTAACGAAATCCGCGTTTGCACCGATGGCGCGTGCCTTGCGGTAGTAGCCGAAGCGCGGATGCGTCAAGCAATGGGCCATGAAGCTGTTGACGGGCATCGGTCCATGTGCACCGATCTTGGTGCGAAGCCATTCGGCAAGCGAACTTGCTGGGGACGAACGGTCGTCAAATTCTGCTTGCTTATTACCTGGCATGGCCATGCCGAACCTAGCACTTGCAAAATGGCGCTAACCGGCCGACTTCTTGCCCTTGGTGATCGCGGCCGACTCCGCGCGATAGCGGCTCACAAAAAGGAAGTAGAGCCCCAACAGCACCATGGGAACTGAATAAATCATGCCCGTCGTCACGTAGGGCGCCGGCGAGAAGAACTGGCTCGGATCGTATTCCCTATAGAACTCACAGATGATCCGGGCAATCCCGTAGCCGGTGAGAAACAGCCCCGTTGTATAGCCGGGCCAGCGCAGTGAGCGCCGGTTGTGCGTGAAATAGCGGATAATGAGAAAGAGGACGATGCCCTCGAGCATCGCCTCGTAGAGCTGGCTCGGATGGCGCGGATCCGGTCCGGCATCAGGAAACACCATGGCCCATGGCACATTTGTGACGCGGCCGACGACCTCAGCGTTTATGAAATTGGCAATGCGGCCAAAAAAGAGTCCGATGGGCACCGCCGCGCTAACGACATCGGTGACGGTGAGGAAGGCGACACGATTGAGGCGCGCGAATAGCCACATGGCAACGCCGGTGCCGACAAGCCCGCCGTGGAAGGCCATGCCGCCATGCCAAATGGCGAGAACTTCTTCAGGGTGCTGCAGGAAGTAGCTGGGCTCATAGAAAAGGACGAACCCGAGACGGCCGCCGATGACGACACCAATGGTGGCCCACAATAGCATGCTGTCAGCGTGATCGCTGGACAGCGGCGGCGGGCCGTCCCACAGGCGTTGGTTCTTTAACAATTGCTTGATGTAGAGCCAGCCGAGCAACAGCCCCGTCATGTAGGCAAGACCGTACCACCGCACCGACAGGGGTCCGATTTCGAAGGCAATCGGATGCGGGGTGACGTATGGTATGACGAAGACGCTGGAGACAATCGACAGGCTCAAAGTCGTTGCCATGCTCTCAAGCCCTCTTGCTCGCTCATGATTGCCGTCTCGCGGATTGGCGACCGGACCTTGGTGCCGACCACGTCATGGTAACCAATTGGTGGTGAGGAATGCGGGCTCGGCCGATGGAATGTCAAGCTCTGAGCAATCCTTGCGCCGCAGCGTGGCACATCACATATTTGTGGCAATGGTTCACCCGTGATACCGCAATACACTTCGCAGACGAGTACGAAACCCCATGACACAGACTTCAAATCGATTTTTCGACGAGTTGGCGCGGCTCATGACCGATGCGGCCGGCAGCGCCCAAGGCCTGCGGAGAGAAGTCGAGACCATCATACGCAGTCAAGGCGAGCGTATTTTGAACGAGATGGACGTGGTTCAGCGCGAGGAATTCGAGGCCGTCAAGGCCATGGCCGAAAAGGCGCGAGAAGAAAACGAGAGGCTGGCTGCGCGCGTGGAGGCGCTGGAATCTCGTTTGCGGGTGTTGGAGCCCGACGGCCCCGCCCAGTAGCACCGTATGACAGGATCACAAGGCTTGCCCGCCCGCAATTCTAGGGCCAGTTGGTTTTGGCCCTAGCGGCAATTTGTTCTCTCTCAAACGGAATTGCGACACTCGGCTTGGCGAGAAAGCGAAACCTGGTTTGGCCGGCCTGTCGATCTCGCTCGGGCGCAAGGCCAGCTTTGTCATCGGCGAGATCATTTGGTGATTTCTGCTGCAGGCGGCTGCCGTCGCCAGCCCCAGCAATGTTTACTCCATCCGTTTTCTGCAGGATGGGAGGGGCAAGTTGGGCCGAACTGGCAAGATGGACTTGGCTTGTTTCTGATCGACGCTCAGTAAACGCTATCGACCCCGCCAAGACGATGAAGAATACCGTGGCATTGCGCAATGAACTCTCCAATACGATCGACTTTTGAAAAAGACCCTGGCGCCAGGGTTTTAGGTCTGGGAGATGATCTCATTTGGTTTCGGCAGTATGCTGAATGATATATGTTTGCTAAGCGTTAACAAACTGTTCTCGTACGACTGAAACAGAATCATAAATGCGGAATAACTGGCAAGCATATCGGCGATGGACGCCCTAGCTGTTTCATGCCCCCGCCGATCCAGACTAATGACATTTCTTGCATTACGCGATTGTCGCCGCTGGTTGCGTACACGGGACCCGCGACGGACACTAAAATCTTGTAAGCATTGCATGACCCTATCACGAACCCGCGGCACGCCCGCCGTTCGATCCTTATGCAGATCCTCCGCCTCCGATTTACGGGTTCCACCAGCCGCCTTTGGTATCTCCAGGAGCCACGCGCCTGCACCGTACTTATTGTGTTTACCCACACCCTACACAGGATCCTCAAGACTCGTTCCACGCCTGAGTACGGTCATTTTTCGCGTGGACAATCAGCTGACAGCCTTGCGACTCAAGAGACCCTTCGTTTAGGTCGAACAAATACGTGGCACTAACAAATCCGGCCGCGAGAACTGGTTTCGGGGGGTGGGCACCTCAGCACCGAAACCACCTGAGTCGACGTTCAGAAACGAGGCTGGAACCGAGGGACCCGCATGTCAACCGCAGACGTGAGCTACGAGCGAATGGCGAACCCCGTTGATTTGGTGGAGCAAATCGCATCTGGCCAGGACTGGTCCTTCGAGCGTAGCGCCGAAGACGAGCTGACACTCGCGGTGGCTGGCAGCTGGAGCGATTATCATGTTTCGCTCAATTGGCGCGAGGACCTGGAGACGTTTCACGTTGCCTGCGCATTCGATTTCAAGATCCCAGACAGCCGGCTGAACGAGGTCTATAAGCTCATCGCGCTGATCAACGAACAACTCTGGTTGGGGCATTTCGATTTGTGGGCCGGCGAGGGCTTGATCATGTTCCGACACGGGCTCATGCTAAATGGAGCGTTAGCGACGCCGCGCCAGTGTGAGGCCCTTCTAGAGGCGGGTCTCGAGGCCTGCGAGCGCTATTATCAGGCATTTCAGTTTGTCGTGTGGGCCGGCAAGGACGCGCGGCAGGCGATTGCCGGAACCGTTTTTGAAACAGAAGGCCGAGCATGACACTCACCCTGCCAGATCGATTGCTGTTGGTGGGGGCTGGAAAAATGGGCGGTGCGATGCTTTCGGGTTGGCTCGAGCAGGGCCTTGATCCCAGGTCGGTTGTCATTCGCGATCCAGCGCCGCCGGAAGAAATTCTGACGCTGATCCACGACAAAGACCTGCGGCACGTTGATGGGGCACTTTCAGAACGGCCCACAGTCGCAGTGATCGCGGTGAAGCCACAGAGTATGAACGCGGTCCTGCCAAGCGTTGCACCCGACATCGGGCCAGGAACGCTGGTCATTTCGATTGCGGCAGGCACGACGATATCAAGCATTGAAGCGCACCTGCCGCCAGGTTCGGCGGTCGTTCGCGCCATGCCGAATACGCCAGCATCGGTTGGCCGCGGCATGACCGTGGCATTCGCCAATCCCCAAGTCAGCGATAAGCAGCGCGAGATTTGCACTGCACTATTGGCCGCGATTGGCAAGGTTGCCTGGATCGACGACGAGGCATTGCTCGACCCGGTCACCGCGGTCTCCGGCTCTGGTCCGGCTTATGTTTTCTTCCTGGTCGAATGCCTCGCGGAAGCGGGCGTGGCGGCGGGGCTCGACGCCGACCTGGCTATGACGCTTGCACGGCACACGATTGCGGGCGCGGGCGAGCTTGTGTTTCAAGCTGACGAAAGCGCCGAAACCCTGCGGCGCAATGTGACCTCGCCGGGCGGAACCACTGCCGCCGCACTCGAGATCCTGATGGCCGACGATGGCATGCGGCACATCATGGAGCGAGCCGTCGCGGCCGCCGCCAAACGGTCGCAGGAACTCTCCAGCTAAACCGCTGGGCAACGATGCCGCTGGCGCAGCTCGGACTAAATCTGCCTTCGTTTTCGATGATGAAAGTGTCACCTTTGCCGCTTGGCGCAGGCACCCTATATTTCATGGCAAAGGAGGCATTGCCATGCTTGATCGCTCCTCGCCCGAAGGTCAGATAACCGCTGCCGCAATGCGACTGGCGGAGCAGCACGATTGGGATGATATCTCGCTCGCCGCCATCGCTCGGGAGGCCAATATACCCCTCCATGCGTTGCGCAAGCACTTCTCTGGAAAAACAAAGATATTACGCGCTTTCGTACGTGCGGTGGACGATGAAGTCTTGGAGCGCGCGTCCGGGCAACCGAGCGCGGACGACAGCCCGCGTGACCGATTGTTCGACGTTCTGATGACCCGCTTCGAGGTGCTCGAGCCCTATAAGGCGGCTCTCAAGAAGATTGCCGGCACTGGCGGATTTGAGCCAGAGCTCATACGGCCCATTCTCAATTCGCAGCGTTGGATGCTGATTGCCGCCGGGATCCCCGCCGATGGCATGGCTGGCATCGTTCGCACAACGGGGCTTTCGACGGTCTACGCCCGGGCGTTTCGGACTTGGCTGAAGGACGACGATGCAGGCCACGCCAAGACGATGGCCGCGCTTGATCGGCGTTTGCGTCGCGGTGAGCGGTGGTTGCATGGCGTGAGCGATACCTGCCGTGGGCTCGAACGCCTCGCCGCCAGCCTCGTTCCCGGCCGGCGTGGGGGTAGTGACGGCGGCAATGGCGGCAACGGTGGCGCGAGCGACGACGAGGTCACTCAATCCGGCAACGGCATGGCGAACGGTTCAGACGGCTTTGACGGGAGCGGCGCGCCGCCCGATGCAAGCCCACAGACGCACTAGACCATGACCTTTTTGATTGGAATCATGGTCTAGTTTTTTTCGCTCACGCCAGATGCGCCTGCAGCACATGGCTGCGCGGGCGCGGCGTCTCTTTGTTTGCGCTAACGCTTGCTACTTGAGCGCTATGCCCCGGGCCGCAGTCGCGGCCTTGAGCGCGTCCATTCAAAGTGATCGCGCTCTCGGTTGCAATCGACACCTTTGTGGCGGTCCGCCGTTCGGCAAGCGCCATGCATGGCGCAGTTGCCATGAGGTCCCACGCTCAGCTACAGAGTGCCCACGTGGAGGCGGTGCCATGGCGACAGACGACGACTCAGTGACCATTACGTTCGATGATTTCATGCGAGTCGACATTCGTGTGGGGACGATCGTCGAGGCCGAGCCTTACCCTGAAGCACGCAAGCCGGCGATAAAACTTTGGATCGACTTTGGCCCGAAAATCGGGATCAAAAAGAGTTCGGCTCAAATTGTGACGCATTATTCGCCCGAGGGTTTGATTGGTCGGCAAGTCGCCGCGGTGGTGAATTTTCCTCCTCGACAGATTGGCAAATTCATGTCGGAGGTCTTGACCCTGGGTTTTGAGGATGGCAATGGCGGTATCGTGCTGATCCAACCCTCGCTGCCGGTACCCAACGGTGGCCGGATGTCCTGACGGGCCCGCGAGGTCACCCCGACACTAGAGCGATGGTTGCCACGCTTCGCGCAGAGTTTGATTTCAATTGGCACCGGGAGGGCGATCGGGCTGCCAGGGTTCTGGCGGCTTCGCAGGCCGCTTCTTGGCTGAACGTCGGCGTGGACGTCGGCGGATTTCTCTCACCACCGCCCTTTCGGTGACATTTTCTCTTGGCGCCGCATCGCCATCGACGTCGGACGGTACGTGAGCTATTTTTTCGCCATCGGGCTTCGCGGGTGGGTCACCGCGAGCTGCATCGTCCGGCGCAGCCGCCGGCTCTGTCTGCTCATCGAGCGGCGTCGGTGGACCCGGTGCGAGCGAAACCGGGCCTGCCGGCACACGATTGGACTTTGTCTCCTCCCGCGCTTCAGCCGTGACAGAAGGCACCTCCTTAGGACAGGCTCGCGGCAATTTTCGCCAGGACTTGAGTGAAGTGAGATTGCCCTTTGGCAAGACGCGCCTGGCATGCTTCATGGCCCATGAACGGGCAGGGGCCGGTCCGACCCGGTGACCTCGGCCGATGGAGACCCAGGTCGGGATGTACCCCGCTGCCGAGACTTGCGCCTTGCCTGTCGCTGGTTTCACCAATTCAACCAATGCCATCTGGCCGACGCGCTGAGGTGTTCGGCGCTGGTTCGAGATGAAATTGCCGAGCGAGTAGACGATGAGGCCCTCGCGGCCGTCGGGCGAGGTGTGCTTTTCCCACGGCTGGAGAACATGGGGGTGGGCGCCGATAATGGCGGTCGCGCCGGCGTCGAGCACCTCGCGCGCAAGCTTGCGTTGCTTGGCGTTGGTGTTGCGGCTGTTTTCGTAGCCCCAGTGTGGCGTCAGGATAACCGCGTCAACGGCGGGGTCGGTTGCCAGCCGTTCAACCTCTGCCAAGACAGCCTCACGCTGCTTATAACAATCCAGAACCTGGCTTGCTCGATCGGGAATGCCGTTGGTGGAATAGGTGCAGGCAAGCCAGGCCACCGAGACGCCACCAGCCTTGGTAATCACGCTCCAGGGGCGATCAACGTCCTGTCGAGATTTGGTGCCAGTAAATGCCAGCCCCGCATCCTTCAGATTTTCGATGGTTCGATCGATCCCGAGCGCACCACGGTCGAGCGCGTGATTGTTTGCCGTCGAGACGACGTCAAAACCCGACTTCACCAAATCATCCAGCAGCGAGGGATGGTAGTTGAACGAAAGGTTCGGCAAGCGATAGCCATAGACCCGATAGTCAATCCGCCAGCCTGGATCGCGGACGCGCCGTCCTCCGGCCGCGACGCCATGGGCGGCCGGTCCCTCGAGATTGGCATAGGCGATGTCGACATCAGCGAGCACAGCTTTCATTGGTTGCCAGAAGGGCGCAAAGCCGGCGCGGCGGTGGAACGCCTGGCGCAACAGGCTCTTGTGGAACAGCAAATCACCGACGGCGGCAATAGTCACCCGTTTGCCCGGCTTGCAGCCAGCGCCAAATGTCATAGTCTTGGCGACCGCGCCGCTCGGAGATAGGAGCGCCACCAGGATGGCAGCAAAGGCTAGCCGTGCGGTGTGTGACAAGCACCTAAATCCTTCAGATTCCACGCCGAATTGAAGGTTAACTCACGGAACCGTCAGTAGCCAGCATGTTTGAAGAATAAGGCAAATAATAGCGGAGGATTGTTGCGATCATGACTCAGGTTCTCGTCATTGATGCTGCTCCCGAACTCTATGCCGATGCGCTCGAGAGCCGGTTTGGGCGGGCGTCATTTGCCTATGCGCGTACAGCCGAGGAGGTGATCGCGCGGCTTCAAGCCGACCAGCCGGAGGTCGTGTTCTCGATCAAGGGGCCTGACTTTCCCGGCCCATTGCACCGCCCGGCCTATACCCACGACAGCGTGCGTTGGCTGCACGTCGGCGGCTCGGGATTTGAACATCTCCTTCCGCTCGACAACCCGAGCGTCACGGTGACGAATTGTGCTGGTGTTCTCGCCAACCATCTGGCCGAGACCGTGACGGGGGCGATGTTGGCACTCAACGGGAACGTCTTGCGCTACGTGCAACAGCAGCGAGAAGGTAAGTGGCGGGCGATGCCGTTTCGGCCGCTGAGCGGGCAAACTCTGCTCATCGTCGGGCTCGGAGCCATCGGCCGGCGCGTGGCGCACAATGCCAAGGCGCTCGGCATGCGGGTGATCGCGATCCGGCGGCGGCGCTCCGAAGAACCGCATGTCGACGCACTACACTCGCCAGAGGCACTCATGGAGGTTTTGCCGGAAGCGGACTTTGTTTCCCTGCACGTGCGGCTCAACGACGAAACCCATCATATGATCGGCCTTGAGGCGCTGGCCGCAATGAAGCCCGGGAGCTATCTGATGAACACCTCGCGAGGTGGCGTGGTGGACACTGCGGCACTGGTCGGCGCGCTCCAGAGCGGTTATCTGGCGGGTGCCTATCTCGACGTTTTCGAGGAAGAGCCACTGCCCACGTCGAGCGCACTTTGGTCGCTCGACAACGTGCTGCTCACACCACACGCCGCGGACAATATTTCCGGTTGGCCGGTGGAGTTCGCGCGCTACTTCGGCGACAATCTGGAGCGTTGGCAGGAGAGCGAGCCTTTGGGCAACGTCGTGGCGGCATCATGAGGAGCTGACACGGCCACGCCGTCACTATTCGAATTCGGCTACCGTCGAATTAGCGCCACAGACGAGCACGCCGACGCGCTCATCACCACTGGGCACGTAGGCGCCGGAATGCAGGGCGGCAAATGCTGCCGCGCCGCCGGGCTCGGTGATGATGCGCAAGCTATTCCACAGCGTTCGCTGCGCCTGGCGAATGGCATCGTCGGTCACCAACGCGACGTGATCCACGAAAGCCTCGGCAATCGGAAACATGAGCTGGCCAACCTGGCGCGGCGCGAGTGAATCCGCGGCGATGCTGCCCGCCGGCGCGTCGACCGGTTGGCCGGCCTCCAGGGCCTTGAACAGCGTTGGTGCGCCCTCCGGCTCGACACCCACAATTTTGGTCCCACCGCGAAACCATGCCGCCATACCGCCAATTAGCCCGCCGCCACCAACGGCGATGAGGACCGTGTCGAGATTGGGGGCTTGCTCGCTAAATTCGGCGGCAACCGTGCCCTGGCCCATCAAGGTTTCCGGTTGGTCGTAAGCGTGGATGGAAAGTGCGCCAGTTTCGGCAACGTAGGCGTTGCATAGGCCAAGCGCATGGTCGTAGCGCTCGCCCTCAACGACAATCTCCGCGCCCGCGCCGCGAATTCGGCCAATCTTGGCGGGCGGCGAAACCGTCGGCACGAAGATCCGGGCATCGTGGCCAAGCTTGCTCGCGGCATAGGCGACGGCGGCGCCGTGATTGCCGCCCGATGCAGCCGCCACACCCGCCGTTGGGACATCACGGCTCAACAGATTGGTGAAGGCGCCCCGCGGCTTAAAGGAGCCGGTGTGCTGAAGGCATTCGAGCTTCAAAATGAGCGGGGCACAATCAAGGCCGATGTCTTGACCCGCCAGCTCTACGATGGGCGTGCGGCGAATGTGGGGGCGGATCAGCTCATAGGCGCTCGCGATGGCTTGCTGGTTAATCGCGACTTGGGTGCTCATGTGGTCATCTCGCCATTGGTTCTTCGGACATTGTCATGGGCGTGAACGATTTTCCTGCAACCAGCCAACCAAGGCAAGTCGATATGCGCGCCCGCTGGTTTTCCAATCGCATTACTCAGCATTCATTCAATCTTAATGTGCGTGTACTGAACTGTGCCCTACACGTTAAGTCTTGCGTCGCACCATCTTCATAGCTTGCCCCGGAGATACCGATATGCGCGCGGGACGCACAATCACGGCAGCCTTGCCGGCCCTACTTCTCATGCTCTCTGGCCTGGAGGCCCGCGCGGATATGCTCCGGGGCACGCTTGCCGGTTATCACAACGAAACATTTTCCGTCGCTGTCGGCATCGGGGTCATGAAAGGCCAGGCCGACGAACTGGTCTACAACGGCGACGGCAGCAAGCTCAGCCACCTGATTTGGACGTTCGACAATGTTCGCATGCTCAAAGTCGAGGCCTCGGCGCGTCTCTCATGGCTCCGGCTCGGTGTCATCGGACAGTATGCGCTGAGCGGCAACAGCACGATGGACGACTACGACTGGTTGGCGCCCTATGTGCAATATGCGTTCCAGCCGAACTGGACGGATTGGTCTCACCACGAGGACACCGAGCTCACCGACAGCACGAGGTTGGATATTTATGCTGCCGCGCCGCTCTATGAAGAGGCGGACTTGCAATTCAGTGCACTCGCCGGTTTTCGTCGCGATCATTTCAAGTGGCAGGCGAGAGGCGGTTCGTACGTTTACTCAAACTACGGGTTTCGCGACTCCACCGGCACCTTTCCCGCCGGCGAGTTGGGGATCAGCTACGAGCAGTGGTGGTCAACCCCCTACATCGGTGCGGAAATCAGAGCGCAGTATGACAAAGTCACCGTGCGGGGCAAGTTCATCGGCTCATGGTGGGTCGATTCCGACGACGTCGATTTGCACCACATGCGCGACCTGATGTTCGAAGAGAGGTTCGATCAGGGCTCGATGATGAGCGCGGAACTCGAGGCGTCCTTTCGGGTGACGGATCGTTTCTCGATCCTCGGCTCCTACGAGTACGTCAATCACGACGAGGTCAAGGGCCCGACGGCGGTCTCCGACGAGAACACGGGAGCGCCGATCGGTTACTATGATGCCGATGCGGCTGGCGCCATCTTGGAAACCCACACGGTTCATCTCGGCGTGCGCTATGATCTGCACAGGGCAGCGCTGCCGCCACCGACCTTCAGATAGCAGGACGGGCGGACGCCCGGCATTAGCCTGGACCATCGACAGTTCGGCCTCCGCGACCACCGTGACACTTTTGGGGATGCACGCTAGGTTGCCGCGACAAGCCATCGACGGAGGCCACCGTGACCGACGCCACGCCTGCGGACAAGCAGCTGATTTATTTCGCCGACCC
>JAUVMS010000450.1 GCA_030600135.1 Hyphomicrobiales bacterium
AGCGGCAAATGCCGCCGGCATTTCCCCCGAGGTTGTTCACAGTGAACCAGGCGTCCTCGTCATCGACTTCATCGACGGCCACACTTACGCCGAAGCCGACGTCAGCAAGCAGGAAAACCTTGAGCGCATCCTCCCGCTGATCAGGAAGGTCCACAAAGAGGTTCCCCGGCACTTGCGCGGACCGTCGCTAATTTTTTGGGTCTTTCATGTTTTGCGAGACTACGCCCAGACGTTGAAGGAAGGGAGCAGCGCGCACCTCGCAAAGCTACCGCGACTCATGGACCTCGCAGCCCAGTTCGAGCGTACCGTCGGCGCCGTCGACATCGTCTACGGTCACAACGATCTCCTGGCCGCAAACTTCATTGAGGATAGAGAGCGCATTTGGCTCATCGATTGGGATTATGGAGGATTTAACACGCCGCTATTCGATCTTGCGAATTTGGCAACCAACAACGGCCTCGCGCCTGAACAGGAAGAGTGGGTCCTCAAGACCTATTTTGGTCGACCACCTGAGGCCGATCTTTGGGGGCGCTACGCAGCAATGAAATGCGCCTCGCTGCTTCGCGAGACCATGTGGAGCATGGTTTCCGAAATCCACTCCGAGCTTGATTTCAATTATTCGGAATACACCCGCGAGAACTTGGACCGCTTCGAGCGCAGTCTTGTAGCATTTAGAGGAACCTGACGTGGCGGCACTCCCATCCCACGCCCAGGTGGTCGTGATCGGCGGCGGCATCGTGGGCTGTTCCGTCGCCTACCATTTGGCACGCGACCACGATGTCGACGTCGTCTTGATTGAGCGCCAACGCCTGACGAGTGGGTCGACGTGGCACGCGGCCGGTTTGGTCGGCCAATTGCGAACCTCGGCGAGCATCACCCAGGTACTCAAATATTCCGTCGATCTCTACACGAAGCTCGAAGCAGAGACCGGCCTTGCCACCGGCTGGAAGCAAAACGGCGGTCTCCGGCTTGCCTGCAATGAGGAGCGCTGGATCGAAATAAAGCGCCAGGCAACCACCGCCAAGAGCTTCGGCCTCGATATGCATTTGCTGAGCCCGACGGAAGCGCGCGAACTCTGGCCGTTGATGGACACCGGCGACCTCGTCGGCGCCGCGTTCCTGCCGACCGACGGCCAGGCCAGCCCCTCCGACATCACCCAGTCCCTTGCCAAGGGCGCCCGCCAACATGGCGCACGAATCCAAGAGGGCATTGGCGTATTGGGTTTTGATATCGCCGATGATCGACGTGTTACCGGCGTGCGCACAACCGATGGACCCATCTCTTGCGACAAAGCCGTCATCTGCTGCGGCATGTGGTCGGGCGCGGTTGCCGCACTTGCCGGCGCCAACGTTCCGCTGCAACCGGTGCAGCATCAGTACATGGTGAGCGAGCCAATCAAGGGCATCACCAGCGACCTCGCCACGCTCCGCGATCCGGATCGCCTCATTTATTTCAAGGAGGAGGTGGGCGGCCTGATGATGGGGGGCTACGAGAACAATCCCATCGCCTGGGCATCGGACGGAGTCCCGGACGGCTTCGAATTCGAACTGCTCGAGTCTGATTGGGATCATTTCACGCCCATGATGGAGCAGGCACTTGCCCGCGTCCCCGCCCTCGCCGACGCGGGCATCAAACAGCTCATCAATGGTCCCGAAAGCTTCACGCCCGACGGCAACTACATCATGGGCGAAACGCCGGAGGTGAGGGGGCTCTTCGTCGGCTGCGGCTTCAACGCATTTGGCATCGCGGCGGGCGGCGGCGCCGGCTGGACGTTGGCGGAATGGGTGGTCTCGGGCGAACAGCCCCTCGATCTCTGGAGCGTGGATGTACGCCGATTTTCGGCATTGCACCGCGACGGCGATTGGGTGCACGACCGCACGCTCGAGGCTTACGCCAAGCACTACGCCATTGCCTTCCCCCACGAGGAGTACGAAAGCGCGCGGCCCCGAATTATTTCCCCGCTCTATGAACGGTTGAAAGGTCGCGGCGCCTGCTTTGGCTCAAAACTGGGTTGGGAGCGTCCCAACTGGTTTGCACCCGGCGGTGTCGCACCGCGAGATCAGTACGCCATGGGCCGGCAAAACTGGTTCGCCCATGTCGCCAGCGAGCACAAGGCTTGCCGAGACAACGTCGTCTTGTTCGATCAATCCTCCTTCGCCAAGTTCGAACTGACCGGCCCCGATGCCGAGCCCGTGCTGTCCTGGATCGCGGCAAACGATGTCGCAAGGCCGCCCGGTCGCGTCGTCTATACTCAGCTCCTGAATTCGCGCGCCGGAATTGAATGCGACCTTACGGCCGCCCGCCTCGACGACAATCTCTACTACATCGTCACAGGAACCGGATTTCGAACCCACGATTTCGCTTGGATCCGCGATCATATCCCGGCAGGTGCCAACGTTGAGCTGACCGACGTGACCGAGCAATTCGGCACCTTGTCGCTTTTTGGTCCACGCGCTCGCGACGTGCTGCGGGCGGTGACCAACGACGATGTGTCCAATGCGACATTTCCCTTCACCCACGTTCGCGAGATCGACGTGGCGGGACAAAAAATTCGTGCCCTTCGGATCACCTATGTTGGCGAGTTGGGGTGGGAGTTGCATATGCCGATCAACGGGCTCGGTATCGTTTACGACGCCTTGGTTGAGGTCGGTGCAAATTTTGCCATGCAGCCCGCCGGTTACCGTGCCATTGAATCGCTACGCCTCGAAAAGGGCTATCGTGCCTGGGGCAGCGACATCACGCCGAACGAAAATCCGTTCGAGGCTCGACTCGGATGGGCCGTCAAGCTCAAGTCAGACAGCAACTTCCTCGGCCGCGAGGCTGCGGCGCAGGCGGCCGCCAGCTCGCTAAAGAAGAAACTCGTATGCTTCACCCTGGACGATCCCGAGATCACACTCGTCGGCCGTGAGACGATTTTGCGCAATGGCGATCCCGTCGGTTATCTAACGAGTGCCGGATTTGGCTACACGATCGAAAAGCCGATCGGTTATGGCTATGTCCGAAATGCGGGCGATCCGGTCACCGACGAATACATCCGCACCGGACGCTACGAACTTGTGGTGGCGGCAGATATCTTCCCTGCCGAAGTTCATCTGAAACCTCTCTACGATCCGGCAATGCAACGGATCAAAGCCTAGGCCGCGAATGACGAAAGGGAGACAAAAATGACCGTCGATGCCATTGCAAACGCCAAAGCAGCGCTCAGATCAATCCCAATGTTCGATGGGCGTGATCCGGAAATGTTTGCGATCAAGCGCCTGGGCGGACTGACCAACCTCGTCTACCAGGTCGTTGCTGGTGACAACTCCTATTGCTTGCGCATCGCCGGCGAGGGAACGGAGGAATACATCGATCGAGCGGTCGAGGCACACAATGCCACCGCCGCAGCAAACGCCGGTGTCAGCCCGCAAGTCCTGCATTTCGACCCCACCAGCGGATTGATGCTGACGCGCTATCTCGA
>JAUVMS010000305.1 GCA_030600135.1 Hyphomicrobiales bacterium
ACCATACGCCCGTAACAAACTTGCCTGTGTAGCCCATGAACCATGCATCGCGGTATGCGGTGCTGGTCCCAGTCTTGCCCGCAGCGGTTGTGAAGTCGAGCTGCGCGCGGCGTCCCGTCCCGGCGATTACGACCTGTCCAAGCATATAGTTGAGATCAGCGATCACGCCGTAGTCAAAGATACGCACGGGCTTCGGTTCATCTCGTTTTCGATTGTAAATCAACTCTTCTTTCGAGGTGCGAATCTCGATGATCGCATGGGGCTCGAGGGAAAAGCCACCGTTGGCGAAGGCTGCATAAGCGGTTGTGTGCTCGAGAGGGGTGATCCCGGTATCGCCGAGAGCCATGGTGCAGCTTGGCCGCACGCCTTTGACGCCCAGCTTGTCGAGGTTTGCGATGACCGTCTTGCGGCCAACTGCATGGCTGAGTTTGACGGCCACGGTGTTGACCGATTTGGCGAGTGCGGTGGTCATCGCCATGCGACCACGATAACCGCCTGAATAATTCTTCACCGTATGTTTGCGACCGCACGAGAACGGGCCATCGCGAACAGACGAGTTTGGACTATAGCCATGCTCGAGGGCGGTCAGGTAGACGTAGGGCTTGAAGGAGGATCCTGGCTGGCGTTTGGCGTGGGCTGCGCGGTTGAACTGGCTCTCGCCGTAGTCGCGTCCGCCGATCATGGCGCGGACCGCGCCGTCATGCTCCATCGCGACCAAGGCGGTTTGTTTGACACGGCGCGATCGTGCATGCGCGCGCATGACGGTTTCGACGGCGGTATCGGCGGCACGTTGCAGGTCCAAATCGATCGTGGTCTTTGCTGTCACCACATAGACGTCGCGACCATCAAGAAGCCGTTGAACTTCCTCAAATGCCCAATCGAGGAACCAATCCGGGCTATTCAACGTGTTCGTTGGTACGAATTGGGCAGGGTTGATGCGAGCGCCGTGAATTTGCCCTTCGGTCATGAATCCAGCCTCGACGAGGTTGTCGAGCACCTCGTTTGCACGCAGGCGCGAGGCGGCTAGATTGATGTGCGGGGCATATTTGGTGGGAGCTTTGAACAGGCCCGCGAGCGAGGCGGCTTCGGCCAGCGTGATGTCGCGAACGCTCTTGCCGTAGTAAAACTGGCTGGCGGCCTCCACGCCAAAAGCGCCGCCGCCCATGTAGGCACGATCGAGGTACAGTTTGAGTATCCGCTTCTTCGACAGTCGGGATTCCAGCCAAATGGCGATGAAGGCCTCCTTGATCTTCCGATCGATGGAACGCTCGGATGTCAAAAACAGATTTTTTGCAAGCTGCTGAGTGATCGAGCTACCGCCTTGTACGACCTCATTGGCACGCAGGTTTTCAATCAAGGCCCTAAATGTTCCGAGGACGTCGATACCGAAATGCTCGAAGAAACGGCGGTCTTCGGTGGCCAATGTGGCCTTGACGAGGAAGTCGGGGATTTCTTCGAGTGGGACGGCGTCAGAGTGAAGAATGCCGCGCTTGCCGATCTCGTTGCCTTTGCTGTCGAGGAATGTGACGCTGTATCTGCCGGTCGCGAGCCAGTCCTCCCGGTTCACTGCCTCGAATGCCGGGATTGCGAGGACCACCATCACCGCGAGCCCGCCGGTGCCAAGGGTCAATGCTTCTGAACACAGCTCGTTAATGACCCGCTTGATTCCCGTGAGCCGAAAACGAGCAAAAAATGCCGATGCAGCACTCCAACGATCCTTAAAGTCGAGCCAAGCCTCGTAGATGTGTGAATCGATCCAAGAGTCGATGGCAAGCCAGTTAAACAGGTGACGACCACCGCCGCGCTGAAAGATCCATTCGCTCGCCCCCCGGTCCTTTTCGGCGGATTGCTTTGTTTCGGTTTCGACGTGCGCGCCAGGCCGTGCTTTGGAGCTGGTGCCAAGGTTTCGGTTGAACCAGGTGCGCCCGGAGCCAAACAATCGACGTGATTCGCCAACGCCTTCCGCGACTCGTTGGGGCTCGTTGCCTTCCGCTGCTGCAGGCTTGTTCTTGCGCTTGCCGCCGGTTCGTCTGAAAATCCAATTGCTCACGGTTGTTCGCCCGCTTCGGTCGCGATCCTTAGTTGTTCGTGGTGAGTCGCTATTAGAACTCGTTTAACACAGCATACGATTATGGCGACAGACGATCTCGG
Organism: Hyphomicrobiales bacterium; assembly: GCA_030600135.1. Lineage (GTDB taxonomy): Bacteria > Pseudomonadota > Alphaproteobacteria > Rhizobiales > JAUVMS01 > JAUVMS01. The sequence continues at coordinate 2,152 of JAUVMS010000305.1, forward strand.
AAATCTAAACGTGGAACCACAAAGCGAGGCTTTTTGGCGACAAAAAAGCTTGGACCAAATGAATGAGGCCGAATGGGAGGCCTTATGTGATGGCTGTGGCCAGTGTTGCCTGTTGAAGTTGGAAGACGAAGATACGGGCGAGCTCTATCTGACACGGCTCGCGTGCAGGCTTCTCGATGTCGGCAGCTGTCGCTGCAGCGACTACGCCAACCGGCACAGCCGTGTGCCGGATTGCCTGGCGATAAGTCCCGCCAATGTTTCACAGATCGATTGGCTCCCCGACACGTGTGCTTATCGCTTGATTGCAAACGGTCACGACCTTGCATGGTGGCATCCGCTGGTGAGCGGGTGTGCTTCGACGGTCCATCAGGCAGGCGTCTCGGTTCGCCAAGTGGCCATTAGCGAGACGAAGATTGCCGAAGATGACTACATCAAGTTCATCGTTGGGTCGAACTCATGATCGCGTGGGCAAGATGAGGATTTGATAAATCGTATCCCCGCCAAGTTAACCTGTGGTATAGTTGGAATATTTTATGTATATATATAGATTAATCGAAGAAAAAATCTGAAGTTGTTTCAATTTTACTATTGACATCGTCACGCTATTTGTCTATTGTTGTGATAGAACACAGAAATTGCGCGATCGGCGCAAGGTTAGGCCGACCCACCCTTGGGTTGGCCTTTTCTATTCTGAGGCCTCAGACATTACTGCAGAAAAGCAGACGAGCGCAGGTGCGTCGGTCGATTGGGATGCGGCTAGGAAAGCCTACGCATCGAGCGATGAAACTGTCGCTGCGATTTGCTCACGCATCGGTATCACAAGCGCTCGACTGTACGCCCAAGCGCGCCGCGAGGGCTGGCCGAAACGCCGACAGCGGAGCGGCAAAGACAGGGCGAAGTGTAAGGCCAAGCGCGGGATGGCGCTGGCGGCGCGGCGGCGTCTTGATCTGATTGCGCGACTATATGAGGCCACCGAGAGGAAGTTGACGATGCTCGAAGCACGAATTGCGGACACACCGGCGGCGAGCGCAATGGAGAGTGAGCGCGAGGCGCGAGCGCCCGGCGCGTTGGTGCGCACGTTCGAGAAACTGACGGAATTCGAAGATCGTGCTCGAAAATCCGTAAGCGAGATCGAGACGGATGCCGAGCATGACGATACCACCGCAGCCGCTGCCGATGCGGAGCGCTGGCGCAAGGAGATTGCGCAGCGTCTTGCTCGAATTACAGCAATCCGGGAGAGCTGAACAAGCACTTGCCAAGTTTGACACACGCGATCTCCATCGACTGCGCCACGATTGGCGCATCTGGGCACGTGATGATCAGTTGCCGCCGTTTCAGGGCTGTGGCGATCCGGCGTGGCAAACTTGGCTCATCCTTGGTGGGCGCGGCGCCGGCAAAACGCGGGCCGGTGCGGAATGGGTTCGCTCCATCGCCAGCGAAGCCGGCGCGCACGTACACGGACCGGAGCTGCGAATTGCGCTCATCGGCGAGACACTTGATGCCGCGCGCGCGGTGATGATCGATGGCGTGTCGGGCTTGCGCGCCATCCATCCCGACCACGAACGACCACGATTTGAACCGTCGAAGCGCCGCCTGGTTTGGCCGAACGGTGCGATCGCGGAGCTTTTTTCCGCCGAGGACCCCGAGAGCTTGCGTGGACCGCAATTCTCCGCGGCTTGGTGCGACGAACTTTGCAAGTGGCGCCACGCCGAGGCGACATGGGACATGTTGCAGTTTGGCTTGCGGTTGGGTGATCGCCCGCAGCAGGTTGTGACCACGACGCCGCGGCCCATACCGTTGCTGAAGCGGTTGCTCGGTGATCCTCGCACGGTGGTTTCGCGAGCGCGCACGATCGACAACGCGGCCAACCTGTCAGGCGCATTCCTGACGGCTGTAAGGGAGCGGTATGCGGGAACTTGGCTCGGGCGCCAGGAACTCGATGGCGAGATCGTGGAAGATCGCGCCGATGCGCTTTGGCGACGCGCTTGGATCGATGGGGGACGGGTATCGCGCAGGCCTGTACTCGAGCGAATTATCGTCGCCGTCGATCCGCCGGTAACCACCGGCAAGCGGGCCGATGCGTGCGGAATTGTGGTTGCCGGGCTCGGCGAAGACGGTCGCGCCTACGTCCTTGCCGACGAGACGGTCGAGGGCTGCCAACCACAGATTTGGGCGGCTCGCGTGGCCAAAGCCTACAGCGATTACCGTGCTGATCGTGTCGTTGCCGAGGTCAATCAAGGTGGTGAGTTGGTAGCGATCATTTTGCGGCAAGTGGATGATAATTTACCGGTTCGGATGGTGCGGGCGACGCGAGGCAAATGGGTGCGGGCCGAACCGGTCGCCGCACTCTATGCCCGTGGGCGCGTTGCTCACGTTGGAACATTCGCCGAGCTCGAGGACCAACTCTGCAATTTTGGGACTGACGGCCTGCAAGGCGGACGTAGCCCGGATCGGTTGGATGCGCTGGTTTGGGCGCTCACCGATCTGATGTTGTCGACAAGTGGTCAACCTCGGGCGCGGCCCGTTTAGGGTGTGTCGAGTTTTGACCGAGAGGACTCTCACGTGTTGCGGCGCATCACCCAGAGCCGCGCACAGAATTGAAGGACGGTTGGCGTAATGTCACTCATCACGCGCGTCACATCGCGGCTCTTCGGGTCACCGCACTCGCTGGATACGGAGTTTAAGGAAAGTGCAACGGCGCCGTTGATCGCATTGCAGTGGCAAGGACAGCCCGTGTGGACGCCGCGCAATTATGCGGGTTTCGCCAATGAAGGGTATGTTCAAAACGCGGTCGTCTATCGCTGCGTCCGGATGATCGCCGAAGCGAGTGCCTCGGTGCCCTTTGCGCTTTTCGAAGGTGATGAGCAACTCA
>JAUVMS010000026.1 GCA_030600135.1 Hyphomicrobiales bacterium
CAAACCGGTGCCGGTCGAGTTCGTCAACGGTTCGGTCGAACTCAGCGCAAAGGGACTGGCAGCCCTTGAAATGCTTTACAAGTACCTTTCGGATGTCAGGCCGAAGGGCGTGCGTGTGCAGCAATATTCCGGCTTGCCTGGGGGCAAGGACCTCAACGCCACTCTCTCGGGCCAGCGTGCCATCGCCGTCAAGACCTATTTGGAAGGCAAGGGGCTGCTGGCGGCCGACGGCTCGCCTATTCGCATTGAGACAAATGCACGAGGCGAAAAGTCACCGATGCAACGCGTTGAACCTGGCACGTACAGCCAGAAGGAAATTGACCAACTAAACAGGCGCATTGTTCTCTTGATAGAGGAGTAACGGTTTGTTGATCCGTCGTTCGTTTTCGCTCATTGCCGCCGCTGCTATCGCCATGATCTCTGTTTCAGCACCTACCAAGGCTGACATCTATGGCTTGATGGTCGGTATCGATCAATACGAGGCTGAGCAGAACCTGCAAGGCGCGGTCGCCGACGCCAAGGATATCGCCGACGCGTTGGAGTTCCAGGGTGCACGCGAGGTCGTCGTGCTCCTCAATGAAAAGGCGACCTATGACCGGGTCGCGGCGACATTGGCATCGCTTATTGATAAGGCGCGGCCGGGCGACACGTTGGTGTTCAGCTATTCCGGACACGGCACGCAAATGGACAACGTAGAGGGTGACGACGAAGAAAAGGACGGGCGAGACGAGCTTTGGGTTCTGGGCGGCTTCAACCAGCGCGATGGGCGCGGGGAATTCATCCTGGACGATGGCCTGCATGATTGGCTGAGGCAGGCGGCGGCAAAGAAGCTCAATGTCATTTTGGTTTCGGACTCGTGTCACTCGGGCACGCTGACGCGGTCAATCGACAAGCGCGCTTGTCCGTTGCCAAGCAGGCTTTCGAAAAGCACGCCCACACGGCTCATGATCCGCCGGCGCCGGCCGAAGCCGGTCAATCGCACCACCGTGGACGCGAGCATACCGAATTTGCTCTACATTGGAGCGGCGCCAGATGATGAGAAGGTGCAAGAAGTTTGGATTGGAACGCAGGCGCGCGGGGCCTTGAGTTTTTCTGTGGCTCAAGCAATTCGAGGGCTCGCCGACAACAATGGCGACAATGCGCTCGATGGACACGAAATCCAGAAATTCGTTCGCAATCAAGTCGCCCAGCTGATGGACTATCGTCAGTTGCCGCAAATCTCGGTTGGAGAGGGTTTCACAATGGCGCTCGACAAGGCGGAGCGGCGCGAGGGAAATCGCTCTTTGGAATTGGGTGAACTCGGGTTGCGCGTCGTCAATGGGGAACTGAGCGACGACGAACGCCGGCGAATTGTTGGCGTAAAGCATGGCTCTAATCAATGCGGGCTGACTTGGGATCGCAAGGCCGGACACCTGGTAACGCAGGCAGGCGATGTGACGTCGTACAATGTAACCTCGGTCGACGCCCTGCAGGCGCTGATTCTCAAGCACCGCCTGGTTGGTGCGCTCAAACTCGCGATGAGTGAACGGGCGCTCACGTCGAAAATCAATCCAGGGTTTTGTCTGTTTAAGGACAAGGACCGCTTTCAGCTCTATTTCGAGGGGGCCGAGCACTCCTATTGGACGATATTTGGCGTCGATGCGCAGGGTCGCATCATGCATTATTTCCCACTCGAGGAATACAATGAGAAGGCGTTCCGCGAGCCGGGCAAGGCCAAGGGTGATATTTTGATCGAGGCGGCGGCGCCCTTTGGGGGAGAATATATCGTCGCGCTCGTGACCGATCGGCCTGTGGATGAATTTCTGGCGACGCTTGCGGCGTACAACGAAAAGATCATTGACGAGGCGTTCGTCGGGGAAGTGAAGAGAGTGCTTGGGCGAGCCGAACATCAGATCGCCATCCAAAGCTATTATTCTGCAAAGTCCATCTTGCAGGCGGGGGAAGTTAAATGCGGGCTCTGAGCGCAATGAAAGATGTTTGACAGGACGTCACTCGTTGCCGGTTCGGCGCCCAATACCTGATGTGAGTGGAGGTAGGTCAGCGCGTTCACGAACGTGGTCGTCAAGGTGGCGGCTGATTTGAGTGACATTAAGCATGGATCAACAACCAAGACGAGGCAGATCGCAGTGCCAGGGCAACGGGTTATCTCCGACGCCCTCGGTCGAACCAGTAAGGTTTCCTTGCGGTGCCATCGAGTGACAGAAGCCGCCAAGGGCGATTTGTAACTACGACAACGGCCTAGAAGGTCCAACGAGGACGCCATGATATCAAGATCAAGAATTCTTGCCATCGCGACATTGTTTTTGTTCCCTTGTGCAGCTTTGGCCGTTGATTTCGACAAGATGACGGAGGCTGAGATCCGTCAGTTGCAAATTCGGTTGAAAGATGCCGGATGCCTGAGAGGCGCCGTTGACGGTGTCGCCGGGGAGAGTACCCGGCAAGCAACGACACGCTGTCCCGATATGACTCCCAAGTTGCGCATTGAAGCGGAGATGCACTCAGCATTCCTGAAGCGAATTGGGCTCAGTGCCGATCAACGGCTCGCGGCGACTGGCGGCGATGACAAGACGGTGCGCATTTGGCGGATGCCAGAAGGCAAACTGGAGCGGATTTTGCGGATCCCGATTGGGGATGGAAATTTGGGCAAAATTTTCTCTCTCGACCTCAGCCCGGATGGAAAATATGTGGCTGCCGGTGGATGGGATGCGGCCTATGCAACTGAAAAACAGAACTATATCTATATCATGGACACGCAGACGGGGGCGGCGGTGCGGCGTCTGGGGCCGCTGCCCAATGTTATCAATGAGATCGAATTTTCTCCCGATAGCAAACGTTTGGCCGCTGGGATCGGTGGTGGCAACGGTGTTTGGGCCTGGCATGTCGAGAACGGCCAGGTGCAGTTTTCCGACAGGGACTATCAGGGCTTGGTCTATGGCTTGAGTTTCGATTCACGAGGGCAACTGGCAACGACATCTTATGACGGTCATGTTCGACTCTACGATAGAAGCGGCAGGCGGATCGCCAAGGGCGCGGTTTCGGCCGGTCAAAGGCCGTTCGGAATTGCCTATTCACCGGATGGCAATCTGCTCGCGGTGGGCTTCAACGACAAACCGGCGGTCGAGATTTTGGACGCGCGGACGCTGAAGCAACGCTACAAGGTCGACACCAGTGGGACAAAGTATGATCTCGGAAGCGTCGCTTGGTCCGCGGATGGTGAGTTCTTGTTTGCCGGCGGGCGAAACCAGACGCCGAATGGCATTCCGATATTGCGTTGGGCCAACGGCGGGCGCGGTCAGAGAACAGACCTGGTGGGTTCGCAGGATACCATCATGGATTTGCGCCCCTATGGCCGGCGAAGTCTTTTTTGGGGTGCCGCCGATCCGGCATTCGGCGTGCTCGACGACAACGGCCAACCATTGTTGACCAAGGCCTCGGTGATTGCCGATATGCGGGTGAAGCGGGGCGAGGGGTTTGCGATTTCGACCGACGGCAAGCGGGTGCGGTTCGGTCTTGGGGTTGGCATTCGTGAGCCCTATCTGTTCGATGTCGGCGCGCTGACATTCGAGGATTCGCCAACGGCGCCGCCGGGCTTGATTCAATCGGATGCCAATAGCCTTGACGTTAGTGGATGGAGGGATACGCGCGAGCCAAAAGTCAAAGGCAAGGCATTGGCGATGGAGAAATACGAGATCGCTCGGGCGGTTACGGTATTGCCGCCGGAGGGGGCGGGACGGTCTCTCATTCTGGGGGCTGACTGGCATCTCTATCGCTTCGACGAAAACGCCAACAAGACTTGGGATATGGAGGTTCCGGGGACCACCTGGGGGGTCAACGCGACGCCGGACGGCCGGGTCGTAGCGGTGGCCTATGGCGACGGCACGATCCGCTGGCACCGAACCTCGGATGGCAAGCAGCTATTGACGCTCTTTGTCCATGCTCAAGACAAGCGCTGGGTGATCTGGACGCCGTCGGGCTATTATGCGGCGTCGCCGGGTGGCGAGGACCTGATCGGCTGGCATTTGAATCGCGGCTGGGACCAGGTGCCCGATTTCTTCGCCGCGGGGCGGTTTCGCGAAAAATTCTATCGCCCGGACGTTGTGCAGCTCATTCTCGATACCTTCGATGAGGATCAGGCGGTGACGGATGCCAACCGAAATGCGCAGCGGAGCAAATCGCGCGAGACGTTGTTCCCGCCTGTGATCGAAATCTTGAGTCCAGGCAACGACAGCGAGTTCCAAAGCCAAGACGTGACGCTCGAATACCGAGTGCGGTCGCCGTCGGGCGAGGCGATTAGCTCCATTGAGGTTCTGATCGACGGGCGCCCGGTGCAAGCGCGGGGACGACGCATCGAGCCGAATATCGGGGAGCTGAGGACCACGGTCGCGCTGCCGAAGCGCGATGTGGAGGTGGGCTTGGTGGCGCGGACGGCAAAACTCGCGAGCGAGGTGGCGCGGGTTCGCCTCAAGTGGCGCGGGCGGGTGCAACATGATTTCGAGAAGCCCAAACTCTACGCTCTTCTGGTTGGCGTGAGTGACTATGACGATCCGGATCTCAAATTGCGCTATGCGGCCAAGGATGCGCGGGATATGGCGGCGGCGCTCAAAATCCAGGAGGGCAGGCTCTATCGCGAAGTGACGACGATGGTGCTGGCGGATGCGGAAAAGGGCGACATTCTGGACGGGCTCGATTGGCTGTCACAGCAAGTGACGGCGAAGGATGTGGCGCTGGTGTTTGTTGCCGGGCATGGTATTACCGATCCACGGCAGCGGTTTTATTTTCTTCCCAAGGGTGGCGACAGGAAGCGGCTCAGGAGAACCGGTATTCCTGAGGATGAGATCCGCGATGTGGTCGGGTCTTTGCCGAGCAAAGTGCTGTTCTTCATTGATGCGTGCCAATCGGGCGAGACCCTTACTGGGCGTAAGCGGCGGGGTATTGCCGATATCACTCAATTCGTCAACGAGCTGTCGAGCGCGGAGAACGGCGTGGTGATGTTTGCCTCGTCGACTGGCAGAGAGGTGTCGGTGGAGGATAGTCGATGGGAAAACGGCGCCTTCACCGAGGCGATCCTGTCCGGGCTTGCGGGCGCGGCAGACTATACCGGAGACAAGGCGATCACCATCAAAGAACTCGACACTTATATTGCCGACAAGGTGAAGCAGCTGACCGGTGGGACCCAGCACCCAGTAACACGACTGCCGGGCACGATACCCGACTTTCCCGTGGCGACGCTCGAATAAGGTTTATTGGTTTCGCATGGCAGCAGCCTCGGTTTTGTGGTGCTCCGAGGCTGTTTGGCGCCGCGCTCGTGCGGGCGGGGTGGGCGCTTCGATTGGTGTTTTGGTTGGCAAGCGCCTCAAGTACAGTGCCGGACTGCGTTCCAAGCCGTAACCGCGGGTCCACTTGGGGCGAAAGCACATCAAAGCAAACCAGTTTGCAGTGATGTCGGCGTGGCGGTTGGAGAGGCTGCTTGGAGGCGACACGGGCCCTGGTATTGTCAGGTCGCTCGGGCCGCGGCAGCCGCCCAGACTTCGAGCCGTGGTGGGCTTTCGTGATGTCGGGTGGCTCGGGGCAAGGCCTGGAAAGCAAATTTCCCGGGTGAGATCTAGCGGCGGTGTTGGAGTGTCGCCTGCCAAATCTCAGCCCGGTTAGTCTGCCGGCTAGGAAAGCCTCTGCTGTGCTTCAGTTCAAGGGAATCGAGATCGTTGCCGAGCCCGTCACAGAACTAAAGTCGTCGTGACCGATGCCGTCGTATGAAATCGCTCCACGTACCAAGACACCATTGGGTTGTCGGATGTTCACGCCACCTTCGATTTTGCCACGGCACTCCTCGTCTCCGAGAACCGTGCCATTGGTGAGCGTGGTGTCTCCGTCGGTGGTGAAATTCCAGATGCCTTCAATTCGGACGTGCGGTTCGATCACGGTCCCGCTGTCGTCGGTGAAGCTGTAGCCGATCTCCGGACCGAAAGTGACGCGGCCGATGGAGATGTCTGCATCTGGGACGAACTGTCCGAGGCTGGTGAAGAACCGTTCGCGGCTCTCCTTGCCATAGGCGATCGTTGCGCTTGGAGAAATTCTCCAATTGCCTTGCCGCCAGTCGCCGGTGAGGCTTGCAGAGGCGAGCCAGCGATCGGTCTCGAAATCGCCGGTGCGCATTCCGACGATGGTGTCGGTGAGCGTCAGCTCGTTGTCCGAGCGACCCCAGGCAACGCGGGCATCGAAGTACAAGCCATCGATGAGCTTGACGCCGACATATGGTCCGACCATCCATCCGTTACCCTTAACCTCGCCAAAGAGCGATGCCGGGCCGGAATTGACGTCCTCGGTGGTCCAATCGAATTGCGCCAGAACACCGACGAGGACGAAGGGATGGATGGCGTAGTCCGCGCCGACGTAGAGGATGCCGAAGCGACCGTCGCGATCAAAACCACCGGTGGTCTCGTCGTAGCCACTGAGATGGCCCTCGACCCACACGTCGAACCGTGTATCGAAGTTCAGCACGGTACCAGACAGAGGTGCGTCGGAGAATCCGAGGCCCTGAAGCCCGGCTGCCTTCTTGGCTTCCGCCGCTGCGACTGAACTGCGGATACGGCTCAAGCTCGTCGCAACCTTGACGTCGCCAACTCGTCCACCCTTCAGTCCGCTGAACTTGAGCGGCTCGGTGTCCTTCAAGCTGCCACCGTCCTTCATGCCGCGTTGCTGCTCGTTGAGGCGACGGATCGTACGAGCACGGTCGGGCCCATGGGTCAGCCGATGAATAAAGAGTTTTGTGACATCATCGGCCGCATCGTCGTTCAACTTGAAGTTCACGTAGGTGCACGAGACCGCGTCGTTGGTGGCCAGCGTAACGGCCGCCGCGGCACCGTTGATGCCGATTGCCGACGTACCTAGCGCCGAAGCACACTGCAGGTTCGTCAGATCCCAGCCGTCGGGAACGACTTCGGCAATGGCGAAAACGCCGGCCTGCAAGTTCTCGAACTTCGTGGTGGCGACTTGGTTTACCGCCGTCGTCGTCAGGTTGAAGCTGCCGAACTGCAGCGATTGGAATGCGAACTTGCCAATGCCACCGGCCGAGATCTTACCGATCGTAATGGAGCCGAGATCGTTGCGCGTATTGGTGTACGTGCATTCAATATCTTCTCCTGCTTGAACATCGACCGTGACGGATCCGGCTCCTGCATTGATCACCGGATCGGGACCGGCCGTGTTGCCGACGCAGCTTATGGTCGTGTCGTAGTTCGGGTCGAGTGTTTCGGTCACCGTGACGGTTCGACAGTGCGAACGCTGCGCCGAGGACCATGCTGTCACTGGTGAAGCCAAACGCTTGATCCGGACCAATCACGGCCTTCGTGATTTTTACAGACCCGGTTTCCTCGATGACTTCGGTATTGGTGTAGGTACAGGCGATCGTCTCGTCGGTGTCAATGGTCACCGTTGCCGTGCCTGCGCCATTGTTGATCACGGGTGCGGCACCTGCCGTGTTGCCAACGCAATTGATCACCGTTGAGTAGTTCGGGTCAGGCGTTTCCGTGATTGTCACCGTCGTTCCGTTGGCAATCACGGCTGGCCCCTGGGATTGACCGTTCGACAAGGCGAACGCCAGGCCCAGCACATTGCTGTCGCTTGAGAAGTTGAATGGCTGATCCGTGCCGTTCACCACTTTCGTGACTTGGAGCGATCCTGGTGGGCGGATTGTATTTGTGTACGTGCAGACGATTTTCTCGTCCGACTCGACCGTAACGGTAGCCAAACCTGTGGCGTTGTCGATCACGGGCGTGCCGCCGACCGTATTTCCGACACAGCTGATTTCGGTCGTGTAGGCCGGATCAATAATCTCAGTGATATTGATGGTCGTTCCGTTTGGAACATCGACTGGGCCTTGGGACTGGCCATTGGCCAATGCGAACGCTAGACCGAGCGTGTTGTTGTCGCTGGTGAAGTCGAACGCCTTGTCAGGACCGTTGACGACTTTCGTGATCTGTATCGAACCTGGCGGTCGGATCGTGTTGGTGTAGGTGCATTCGATGTTTTCGTTCCCATCCAGACTAAGAATGACCTGACCGGTGTCATTGTCGATGATGGGCGCGGCGCCAGCCGTATTTCCCTGACAGGCGATCGTCGTCGTGTAGGCGGGATCCGGTGTTTCGGTCACGGTTATGGTCGTCGGGAACGGTGAAATCATTACCGGCCCTTGGGATTGACCGTTGGACAAATTGAAGTTTGCCCCCAAAGTCGCGTTGTCGCTGGTGAACGCAAAACTCTTGTCCGGTCCGACAACAGTCTTGTTGATCGTGACCGACGGCGGTTTTCTGGCAGACAAATTCAAACTCGGCAGCGCCAAATCCGTCCGGCTGCGGGAACTGCTGCGGACTAATGATATCTTGCTTGAAACGCACCAGGCCATTGGCCACGTCGGTCGCCGTGATCACATAGCTCATGGATCCGGGTGTGGTTCCGGCAAGCGGCAGTGGGTTGGTATTGCTTGGAGCGCCTGTCGTGACACCATTTCCCACGACTTCGATGGTGAGAGGGTCGACGTTGTCGGTGACATCGGTACGCGTGTAGTTGAGCGTGATGATGGCGCCTTCCATCAGATTCGTGAAGCGCAAAATGTCTTGAGGTGTTTCGAAACCGACTGGAAATGCGTCTGGACAGTTGTTGCCATCCTTGCATAGGACCCCAGTTACCGGGTCGCCACCACAGGTGATGTCGATAAAGTTTCCTTGTTGAGCGTAACTGGCTTCGCTCCACGCGGTGAGGAAAAAGGCGACGCAAGCCGTTCCCAATATGGTCTTGCCGATCATCCGGCCGAGGCGAGCAAACAAACGCATGACAACCTCCAGGTACGCGAGGCGCACGAACCCCGTTGCCCAAAAACGCTCTTGTTGATGGGCTTACAGTTTCCAATTTTTTGGGATCGCGACGGGCGCCATGCGTGACGCCTTATTCGCAGTCCCCCCCAGTCGAGTTTGACCCTAAGGCCCTATTTTCACTCCAGTTGATGAGCGAGGGCGTCGCCGTCCTCACTCAGTCGAATGCTTTGCTTTGTTGGGAATGCCTGAGTTGTTGCGCGCGTCAGGCTGCGTCGACCCGACATAAGGCTCGTCAACCAGTCACGCTGCGCGATGAGCGAAGTGGTGCAGAGTGAAAATCGCGGCACCACAATCGGCTCACCTCCGCGAAGACTGTGAAGAAGCTTTTTGCTCTGCATTTCGCTTATTGCTGCACTCAAGCGCAGTCCCACAAGATTATCGACTCGCGGACGCACCTCACCCGTTGCGCGCCCGCGCTCATTCACGACAGATCCCGCGCGCACGGCGCGAGCGCTGTCAAAACAAGTCAAATGGAGTAGCTCGTGGCTCGCTGCTCAACTTTGAGTGCGCTCGCAATGACACCGTGGCAGTGATGCGATCTGTGGCACCCAAATCTTAGAGATCGAACGATTGGATCGTGTGGCAGCTGTTACGACCGCTGATCTCGATACTCGGTTACACTTTCTCTTTACGCGTGTTTCACATTTTCTCTGCGCATTCAGAGCAAGCTGTTATGCCGAAGTCAACATAATTGGCGGCAATGCTGATAATGTGTACAAGCTGTTGTTGTCTGCACGCCACAGTGGTGCCGAATGGGCCTGCTGCAATATGTTCTCATTGGCACCGTGGTTTCGTGTGTTTGGGCTAAGCCGCTCTGGCTTATTAACCTTTTTGCGGTGCCAGTGCGCCATTTGGTAACCCGCCTGCTCACCTTGCGTTGGGTCTTCCGGTGACGGTACACAATCAGCGCGCGAATCAAGCAGGTCCACGGTCACTGGCATCTGGAAGTCCACTGCAACAAGCGTTTCGGTGGGCCGCCAGCTGTGGAAAAGCCGAGGCGCGAAAAATCGCCCGGTTCGGCCAAGCGCCAATGAATCTCATCGCCTGTTACCGGATAGGTGTAGCGTCCATCGCCAATGGCATGGGCAAATGCGTTGGCGCAGTGGCCGCCGCGTTGCACAACCTCGACGAACTGCCTGCGGGTTCCATCTGAATAGGCCAAGATGGTCGAGCCCGGTGCGAAGCTGAAGTGGTAGAGCGGCACGTCGAAGATGGCGGTTTTGATGTGGGCGATGATCTCGCGACCGTCGCATGTGACAACGGCGTGCTCATCAAAGTGCTGCTCTAACTCCTTCGGTTCGATAGACGATTTGAAATTGCCGTAGCCATCCTTGAAGACGATGCGGTTCTGCGGGATGTCGGGTATGACATCGACATCGAGTTCGGGACCGAAAAGAGAGGAATTGGCGGGACTGATGGGCTCGGTGCTGCCGGCAAGCGCGCGGGCGACAAGGATTGGATAGATATAGCCGGAGCGGAACTGTCCGGCGCCGGGGTTGGCGTCCGCCGCGCCTGGGTTGGCGGAGCGAAAGGCTTCGACCAAGAGCGGAATGTCGTTGGTGCTGTCTGGTACGTTCAGGTGGTGGAGGTGCTTGATTTCGGGTTTGACGAACGACAGGGTGTGACCGCTGTTGACGGCGAAGATTTGCTTGCCGTTGGTCAACTCGGCGTGGACAAAACCTTCGCCCTGATTGGTCTTGCGCTCGGTGAGGTCGTCCATCCGTGGCGCGGTGTTGACGAAGAACACCTGACGACGTGACGGCGACAGCGGGTTCAAGGCCCGGCGGGCGAGCATGTAGCCGGTTTCGACCGTATTGAATGGGGCCACATCAACGCGATCGTAATTCATGATGGTTAGATCGTTTTGATCGAACCAGTAGTAGAGGTTGTCCTGAACGATGCCGTGGGCGTCGTCGTCGTTATAGTCCGCGATAACGACGAGATAGAACTTGTTGTAGCGTGTGCGCATGTCGCCTCCATGTTTCGCCCACTGCCACGTGCCGCACGGGCCGACGCGACTTGGGACACGGTGCAAACACAATAGTGTGCGGTTTCGATAGCCAGCAACCCCGGCAAACCCCCACCTGCTTGTCGGCCTAACCAAATCAGGGACGGTTGGCTTGGAGCCGCGATAGGGCCTAGTATCGGTTTGTCCGTGCGGCGACGGTCGTCGGCGGAGCAATGACCGGCACGGAGCGCGGAGGCCATGGCAGGGCGCAGATTGAAATTCTGGGGCTGGGGCTATGAGGGAGAAGGCCTCAGCGCGGACGAGCAAAACGCGGTTTTGCGGACATTCGCCGACGACTTCGGTATTACGCCGCGGGACGGCGGCGCCATGCCGGCCCTAGAAGACATTGAACTCCGGGCGCCGCGCCGGGCACCGCCAGACAGCCTTGCCGCGATTTGTACCAGTGAGCCTTACGAGCGCGCCCTTCATGCTTTTGGGCAGTCGCAACCGGATTCGTTGCGCATTCATGCCCGTGATTTCGCCCATGCGCCCGACGTCGTTGCCTATCCGAACAACACTGGCGAGATTGCAGCAATCTACGATTGGGCGGGAGAAATTGGCGCGGCGATTGTGCCCTACGGCGGTGGATCGTCGGTTGTAGGCGGTGTTACGAGCGATGTCGGCGACGTTTACGCCGGCACCGTGACCATCGATTTGAGCCGTTTCAACAAAGTGCTCGAGATCGACGATGTGTCACGGTCGGCCCGTATCGAGGGCGGCGCGCGAGGACCGGAGCTCGAAGCGCAACTGAAGCCCTCTGGCCTGACGTTGCGGCACTTCCCGCAATCCTTCGAGCATTCGACCCTCGGGGGCTGGATCGCGACGCGTTCCGGCGGCCATTTCGCCACCCTCTACACCCACATCGATGATCTCGTGGAAAGCCTGACCATGGTGACGCCGGTCGGCACGGTTCAGTCACGGCGCCTGCCGGGTTCGGGTGCGGGCCCGAGCCCCGACCGTTTCGTCATGGGCTCGGAGGGCGCGCTCGGGATCATCACCGAGGCTTGGGTGCGGCTGCAAGGACGGCCCATGCACAAGGCGACCATGGGGCTTAGATTTGCCGACTTTTTCGATGCCGCGCGGGCCGTGCGGGCGGTGGCGCAGGCGGGCCTTTATCCTGCCAATGTGCGTATCGTCGACGGCGTCGAGTTGAAAATCAACGGGGCTACCGACGGTTCGTTCAGCCTGATGGTGGTGTCGTTTGAATCATCGGATCATCCCGTCGATGCCTGGATGGCGCGGGCCGAGCAGTGTTGCCTCGATCACGGCGGCACAGTGGACGTGGATTGGCGCGACAACCCGAAAGCCAACCTGCAGGGCGCGGTTGGGGCCTGGCGCACGGCGTTCATTCGGATGCCCTATAACAGAGAAGTTCTGACGCCGCGGGGAATTATTTCCGATACCTTCGAGACCGCGATCACCTGGGAGCGCTTTGAGGAGTTTTATCACGCCATCAAGAGCGCGACCGCGACGGCAATCCGCGAGGTGACGGGCCGGGAGGGCGCGGTGTCATGCCGTTTCTCGCACGCCTATCCCGATGGCCCGGCGCCATACTTCGCCTTCCACAGTGCGGGCGGCGAGGGCGCAATTCTTGAACAATGGCAGGCTATCAAGGCGGCGGCATCGGATGCCATCATTGCCAACGGCGGCACGATCACCCATCACCACGCCATCGGTCGCGATCACCAGAAATGGTATGAGCAGCAGCGCCCACCGCTGTTCGGCGATGTGCTCGCCGCGGCTAAGCGTCGGTTGGACCCAAGGGGCATCTTGAACCCCGGCGTGGTGATTGCCGGTTAGCAGGCCGAATGGCTCGGGCGTCTGGCGTGTGGCCTCAAAAATCCGTCCTATGATCAACAGCTTGTGGTTTTTCTTGCAACCTCTCGATCTGATCTAATGCCAGGGCTGCTCGGAGAGATGCGGACCGGAGAAGATTGCAGCGTCCGACTCCGCGGCGGCGGGTTCGCCATGCCGGTTCGACCCCATTGTGAAACTCTATCAAAGCTAGGAGGCTGCGATGCGCATGATGCTCAGGTGGACCGTGCCCGTAGAGCGCGGCAACGAGACGATCAAGGATCGCTCTCTTCCGCGAACAATTGAGTCGTTGCTTGAAAAACTCAATCCGGAAGCCGCCTATTTCTGGGCAGAAGACGGCGAGCGGGCCGGCTTGATGGTTTTCGATATGGCCGATTCGTCTCAGATTCCCCAGATCGCCGAACCGCTGTTCCAGACCGCCGATGCGGCGGTTGAATTCGTACCCGTCATGAACGCGGGCGATCTCAGAACGGCCTTGGAAAAGGTGGCTGCCAACGGATAGCTGTCGACCAGTCCGGTTGTCGCCTGGCCTGCTCAGGGTGGTTGAATTCGGAATGACGATTGCCGCAATCGACGAATCGCTCCCGCTCGGTTTGGAATGGACGTGTTTCTAGCAACATCGTTGCAAGCACTACCGTCATCCGAGGTCAGCAACGCGATCGACGTTGTCATGCCGCGCCATTCGGTGAATGCAACAGCTGAACGCGGCCACCTTGACATCACAAAGCAATCTCAGAGATGTTCAGCGCACAGGGTGCAATGATCGAATGCGCTGTCTGGCACGGTTAGCGTATAGCAGATTCGTTGCCGAGGGCAGTGTCAGCTGAATTGACTCGCGGTCTTGCGCGGGCAGCGATCGGGAGGACCATGAATGCGGGTTCAGGTCGGGATCATCGGTGGTGGACCGTCCGGCTTGCTGCTGTCGCAGCTGCTTCATCTCCAGGGCATTGAGACCATCGTCTTGGAGCGGCGGGAGCGTGCTTATGTGCTCGGGCGAATTCGCGCCGGGGTTCTGGAACAAGGTCTCGTCGCAATGCTGCGCGAAGCCAAAGTGGCTGAACGCATGGAGGCCGAGGGCGAACTCCATGAGGGCTTCGATATCGCGTTCGGTGGGCGGCGGCACCGGATCGACCTGGCCGGGCACACGAACGGCGCGGCGGTCATGGTCTATGGCCAAACGGAGATTACTCGCGACCTCTATGATGCCCGTGATGCCATGGGCGGGCTCATCGTACACGAGGCGGTGGATGTCACGCCGCACGACTTCGATAGTGACGCGCCTTATCTGACCTACCGCAAGGATGGGCGGGAGCATCGCATCGATTGTGATTTCATCGCCGGCTGTGACGGCTTTCACGGGGCCTCGCGAAAATCCATTCCGACTTCTGCGCTCAAAGAGTATGAACGCGTTTATCCGTTTGGCTGGCTGGGTGTGCTGTCGGAAACGCCGCCTG
>JAUVMS010000219.1 GCA_030600135.1 Hyphomicrobiales bacterium
CCCATCTAATGCAGTGCGACCCGGGCCAGGTGGTGCTGCAGGACGGTGACGCGACCGCAGGCACATCCAAAGTATCGCTCGAAGACATCGCCAGGGGCTGGTATTTGCGGCCCGACCAGTTGGCGGACGATGTCGACACTCAAGGCCTCGAGGTTACTGAAGGCTACAAGCCCGACATTGACACCGGCGTCTTTACCTACGCCACCCATGCCGCCGTTGTTGCAGTCGATCCCGACACCGGCATCGTCGATGTCCTGGACTACGTGATATTCGAGGACTGTGGGCGGCGGGTCAATCCGATGATCCTCGAGGGCCAGGCCTTTGGTGGTGCAGCGCAAGGCATCGGTACGGCGCTATTTGAAGAAACCCTCTATGACGACAGAGGTCAACCGCTCACATCCACACTCATGGACTATGTCCTGCCCGGCCCGGCAGAACTTCCATCGGTGCGTCTGGACCACGAGGAAACGCACTCGCCGCATACACGTCACGGCATAAAGGGTGTAGGTGAGGGAGCGGCCATTGCGCCGGCCGGTGCAGTTGTCAACGCCATCAACGACGCGTTGAAAGGTCTCAATGTGGAGATGAACGAAATTCCCGCGACACCACACAAAATACTCTCCGCGATCATTGCGGCGAGGCAGGCGGACGGGGCTGTTGCTTCATGAAACCTGCGCCATTTGAGGTTTGCCACCCCGACGTTCTT
This sequence comes from Hyphomicrobiales bacterium, assembly GCA_030600135.1. Lineage (GTDB taxonomy): Bacteria > Pseudomonadota > Alphaproteobacteria > Rhizobiales > JAUVMS01 > JAUVMS01. The sequence continues at coordinate 707 of JAUVMS010000219.1, forward strand.
AGGAACGCCACTGAGATGCTCGAAACTGGTGGCCAAGGCGCCAAACTGATCTCGGGCGGACAGTCGCTCGGTCCCATGATGAACCTGAGACTTGCTCGCCCAAGCCAGCTGGTTGACGTCTCCCGCTTAGCTGAACTGCAACGGGTCGACGAACGGAGCGGAAGTGTGCTTTTCGGCGCCGCGACGACGCATGCTGAAATCGAGGACGGAAAAACACCCGACCCCATCGCCGGCATGATGCGGCAGGTCGCGCGCGGTATCGCCTATCGCGTGGTGCGCAACAAGGGCACGATCGGAGGCAGCGTCGCCCATGCCGATCCAGCCGCCGATTGGATCAGCGCACTCACAGTGGCTGACGCAAAAATCCATATCGCTGGCAAGCGCAGCAACCGGACCATGGCCATGCATGACTTCGTGCTCGGCGCCTATACAACTGACCTGCGGACCGACGAGATCATCATCAAGATCGAAGTACCCAAATACTCAAAAAATGTCCGTTGGGGCTATTACAAGATCTGCCGGAAAGTGGGTGAGTTCGCCGATGCCATTGGCGCGACGATTGTCGATCCGGAAAGGCGTTACTGCCGGGTTGTCGCTGGTGCAGTTGGCGGCAAACCGCTCATTCTGGCGGAGACGGCAAGGCAGTTGGCGCAATTGGCTGCAATGCCGGCCGGGGAAACAATCCACGATGAGATCGCGGCGTCGGCCACCGGACTGGATGCCGCATCGCGACACCAGCTTGCCACGGCGGTTGGCCGTGCCATTACCGAGGCGGTCGGGTTATGAAGCCGATTTCGCTCACGGTCAACGGGGGAAAATACGAGGTGCTGGTGGAGCCGCGCACCCAGCTTGCCGAGGTGCTTCGCGACAAGCTTCATCTGACGGGCACGCATCTCGGTTGCGAGCAAGGCGTCTGCGGCGCCTGCACCGTGATTGTCGATGGCAAGCCCGTTCGATCCTGCATCGCCTATGCCGGCTCGTGCGATGGCGCGGTCGTGGAGACCGTGGAGGGGTTTGCGGGCGACCCGGTCATGGACGACTTGCGTGATGCGTTCTCGCGCCACCACGCGCTGCAATGCGGATTTTGCACGCCAGGCATGATCATTACCGCACGCGACATTGTTCATCGCCTAGATGTGGCGGATGAGAAACAAATTCGCCATGAACTCAGCGGCAACCTTTGTCGGTGCACCGGTTACATGGGCATCGTCGCAGCGATTGCGGACGTGATTGCAAAGCACAAGGATGGCCTCGCGGTCACGACCAAAAGCGAGACCGCCGCCCCGGAAAGCTCCGCCGCCCCGATTACCCCATTTGAGATCGCGCCTGAATACGTCATCGACGGGGCCGGCTCGTCGGTCCATGCGGCTTCCGGGATTTCAATCGAGGACGGCTGGACTACAATCGCCCGCAGTTTCACCTTGGATCACGCCCTGGACGACGTGTGGGCCCATTTCGAGGAACTGCGTGCCGTTGCCCGTTGCCTTCCGGGCGCCGAGATAGACGATATCGACGGCGACCGGTTCGTCGGCAACATGGTGATCAAGTTCGGGCCAATCAACGCCAGGTTTGCCGGCGAGGGCTCGCGCAAATCGGATGTCGCCGATCGCACCGGCCTCGTCCACGGCATGGGCAAGGACACATCAGGGCAATCCAATGTCCGCGGCGAACTGGCCTATAAGATTGCGCAGGCCGACGACGAACAACAAACCCGCATCGATCTGCAAACGCGGTTTCAAATCCAGGGCATACTTGCCCAATTCAATCGCAAGGAATTGGTCGAAAGCTTTGCCGATATCATCATGCGCCAGTTCGTCAGCAATTGCGATACTGAACTTTCGGGCGATGAACTGGGCAAAGAGCGCAATCTGAGTTTCATAACTGTGATCGTACAAATTATTCGATCCAAGTTTCGCGAGCTTATGCGCAGAAGTTAGAGTTCGCATTGTCCCTTACACCGTCCGGCCTGATTATCAACTAGACTGGCCCGATCGAAGTTAGGTAAAACGCCCAACGTGCTCGGTAAAGAGCTGATGCAGATGACCAAGGTAGCGGCACCGCTTTTATCGTCGACACCGCCATCGCTGGAAGAGAGTGAGGAAGGCCTCGCTACGCTGTCGCCTGGCCAGGTTCGCGCGGAGATCCGCGCGGGGCGTTATCGCGGCCACACCGCCCAGCTCGCGCCCGGATTCTTGCAATGCAATCTCGTCGTCCTGCCAGCGGATCTGGCCGATGACTTCGAGAGGTTTTGCCATATGAACCCCAAGCCCTGCCCCTTGGTCTGGCGATCGGAGCGGGGCGAGCCCGTCAGCAACGATCTCGGCGCGGAGATCGATATTCGTACCGATGTGCCCCGCTACCGCGTCTTTCGTAACGGCCAGTTGGTGGGCGAACCTCGGGCCATTGACGACCTGTGGCGCGATGACTTCTGCGCCTTTGCGCTGGGTTGCTCGTTCACGTTCGATGCGATCATTGCGCGCTCCGACATCTTGTTGCCCCACATGGCAAGCGGCGCCAACATCGCCATGTATCGGAGCAATATTCCGGCAAAATCAGCGGGACCGTTCAAAGGCTCCTACGTCGTCTCGATGCGCCCCGTTCCGCCTCATCTGGTGGCGCGTGTCGTTGAGATTTCATCGCGCTATCCGCTCGCCCACGGGGCGCCCCTGCATATCGGTGACCCGAGCGAGATTGGTGTTGGCGACATTGCGAAACCCTATGCCGGCGATGTTCCGGAAATCGGCAAGGACGACGTGCTGGTTTTCTGGGGCTGTGGGGTGACGCCACAGCTGGTGATTGAGGAGTGCGCCGTTCCCCTTGCGATCACGCACCACCCCGGCTCGATGCTCATCACCAACATTCCTGTGACGGCCATCCAAGGCAAGACGGCCTCTGCCGGAGATGATCAATCGTGGTCAAACCTTCGCCGATGACACCCTTGACGCTACCAGCTGTGAAAATGAACACGAGGCGACCGCTCTCGCGAACGGTCACCTCATTGGATTATTTCGGTACGACCAGAGTGGTCGACACCGGCCGGCTGCGGGAATCCGATTACTTTAGGCTCCCTTCACCACCGACACCATGCCCACCGCCGGTGAGATTCGATGATCGGGTGTTTGCCACCGTCGACGCTGCCATGCCCACATGCTCTTCGCCATTTTGCCACGGCGCATCGCAGCCCGAATTCCTGATACAGCCATTGCAATGCACTGTTGTTGGGGGCACATTAAACGAGCATGCATGATGCCGCGCCACGGATCATGCGCGCCTGAGGCCGCTGTTTGAGGACGGCTCTCAGCCTCACTACCAAGCCATTCTCGCAAGGTCAGCCAATACTGCCGTCGGAGGTGCAGTCGTGGTTATCGACAAAGCCACAAGTGCTGCCACGACGCATTCGGTACGAGCGATCGTTTGTATGCTTGTCGGTTCGGCTTTGCTGGCACTCAATGATGCGTTGATGAAATCCCTCACCGATAGCTATCCGGTTGGCCAACTGCTGTTCGTACGGGGCTTGTTTATCTACCCGTGGGTCTTGCTGTTGGCCTACCGGCAGGGCGGCCTGCAGATGTTGCGCGTAAAAAGCATGAAGGGCCAGTTCTTGCGCGGCTCATGCGTCATTGCCGGCTCGTTCCTGTTCGTCACCGGCCTGCGCTACCTGCCGCTCGCCGATGCCGTTGCCATTGCCTTCACGGGACCCATGTTCATCACCGCCATGGCGCCGGTCGTGCTCGGCGAAAGTGTTGGTTGGCGGCGCTGGGCGGCTGTTCTTCTCGGCCTCGTCGGCGTGCTTTTCATGGCCCGCCCGACAGGTGAGGCCGTGCAATGGGCGATGTTGCTGCCGCTAGCTGCCGCCCTTTGCGGCGGTATCCGCGATCTGGTGACCCGCCGCATCTCCCAGTCAGAGACCAGCGTGGCCGTCTTGTTCGTCACCACCACGGCCGTCACGCTGGCGGGGCTGGTGACCGCCCCCTTCGGCTGGTCGGACCTTTATGTGCGTGATCTTTGGGTTTTCGTTGCGAGCGGTGCCCTGACCGCCGGCGCCCACTACCTGATGATCGAGGCATTTCGGCTCGGGGAGGCAGCCCTCGTGGCGCCGTTCAAATACACCTCGATGGTTTGGGCCATCTTGTTCGGTTTTATTTTCTTTGCCGACCTTCCCGACGGCTGGACTTTATTCGGTGCGGCAATCGTCGTTTTCGCGGGATTGTACATCATGCATCGCGAAACCCGGTTCGGTCGCCGACCTTTCGCCTCCGCGAGAACGCCGCCGCGGCTCTGAATGTCGCTCGCACCGCTGCGCCCTCTGTCCCGCGCGAATAATACTCTAGCGGCACAGTCAGCACGCTCTCATGGCACACCATGTCTCACGCGCTATTCGGGAGTCACCTCGACATACCCGTCGTAATTCGGCTCATGCTCGATTCGCGTTCCCCACAGCTTGTCACGGACGTCGTGATAGTTTTGCTCCACGTCGTAGAGCTCCACCGGCAGGCCGAGAAACGACGGTGAGAGCCGCCCGACAGCCGTGAGCACGTTGAACGACGCAACCACGACATTGCGCTTGTCGACGACAATCTGCATGTTGGAGTCCAACTGTGCCTGCTGGGCATTGAGGACGTCGAGCACGGTGCGTTTGCCCTGGCGCTGTTCCTTCACGACGCCCCGCAGCGCGACTTTGTTGGCCTCGGCCGAAACGCGGTCTGCGGCCAGTTGGGCCCGCGCCGAAATGAGCTGCGACCAGTTCAACATGACGTTGGCACGCGTCTGCACGCGGGCCTGGCGGATTTGCTCCAGCCGCTGCCACTGAACTTGATTGGCTTGGCGAACCTCAGATGAAACTTCGCCAGCCTGATAAAATGGCACCGTGACACTGGCGACGACGGATGTCGTTTCCTCATCCGTCACAATGCGCGAGGGATGATGCTCGCGTTCGTATTTGGCCTCGACGTCGACCTGCGGCAAAAGCTTGCCTCTTATCACATTGACGGTGTCGCCCGCGGCCTGCTCCTGAAAGACCGCCGCGACCACAGCGGAGTTTTCTGATTCGCACACCTGATTGATCGGAACGCCGACGGATTCGGCTTTGAAACGATCCACAACCGGAGAATTTTCCAACCCCGCGTGGCCTAGAGACGGGGAGCGGTTCAATGTTGGCGAAGACTCTACTTTGAGTCGGTAGAGTTTTCGGGGGCAGGTCACAACTTCGATACGTAGTGTAGTTATGACATGTATAGAGTTCGGATTTTTGCAGAATAAAATAGTTGGTTTTGCCAAGAGGTTCAGTCTAGGTGAGGGGAATGCCGGCAATTTCGCGATGGTCCTAAGTTCGCTTGCACCACCACCGCGGAATGCGCGCGGTTGAGCAGTGGGGACCGCAAAAGCTCTGCGGTATCGGGCTGGAGGCGCCAGAATTGATTTCGACCA
>JAUVMS010000191.1 GCA_030600135.1 Hyphomicrobiales bacterium
ATCGACCTAGTTTTCAAGTTCCGCACGCCAACCAAGAAAGCCTTGCATCAATGCGCGGTACATCGGGTTGGTCGTCCAAATGGGATCGGCGAAGCGGCGATCTCCCTTAGCCGGTGTAATGTTCGATATGCCGGCGAAGCTCTTGATCATCTCCTGCCAGACTTGCGACGAGTGGGCCCAGAACTCGGTCGGCCGTGTCGCTGCGTGGAGGTAGAAGTTGAAGAGCGTGTGGGCGAGTTCCAAATTGGGGCTCTCTGGCGTATCGCCGCTGTTGGCGCCGCTCTTGGTGTCGGTTCGTTCCTTGGATCGGGTTCTCGTCTTGTTGCTCGACGCGCGCGATTGCGACTTGGCGCTTCGTGTGCCAGACGAGGTGCGTCTTTTGGGATTTTTCGCTCCCCCACCGGTTGCCATGACGTACTCCCTCACCTAACTCGCCGCCTAAATACTTAGCTGCGCGAGCTCTCTGTCACTTGTCATAAGGGTCCAAAGTTCTTTCATCGCAAGAACTTGACCATCGCCATAACCTAAGCTTGCTAGGCTCGTTAGCCAACCTGTCGCTGTGAGAGGCGGCAAATAGTGGGCGCTGGCCCCATCCGTTTGTTTCAGGGCTCGAAAGTAGGACCCGCGAGGCACCGATGTTCTACCGCGCGCACGCTCCCATGCAAATCGCGCAAAACATACCACCGCCAAAGCGACAGCTACCAGCTAGGCCAAGTCTCTCAGTTCTCGCCGCAGGATTTTGCCAACGGCCGACTTAGGCAACGCGTCGAGGAACGAAACCGTTTTCGGAACCTTGTAGGCCGTCAGGTTTTCCCGACAATAGGCGCGGATGTCGTCTTCGGCGATCTCGGAGCCAGGGTCGCGGACAACAAAGAGCTTGACCGCTTCTCCGGTCCTTTCGTCAGGAATGCCGATCACGGCGCATTCAAAGATGCCGCCCATGGCGGTGGCAACAGCCTCTATTTCATTGGGATAGACATTGAACCCAGAGACCAGGATCATATCTTTCTTGCGATCGACAATCTTTAGGAAGCCGTGCTCGTCGAAGATACCGACGTCGCCCGTTCGAAAATAGCCGTCATCGGTGAACGCATTGGCATTTTCTTCCGGCTTGTTCCAATATCCTTGCATGACTTGCGGACCCTTGGCGCAAATTTCTCCAGCCTCGCCAAGCGTTGCTTCCTCGTCATCATCCTTCAACAGCTTGATGTCTGTCGAGGGAATGGGAAGCCCAACCGTTCCGGAAAATTTGTTGATGGTGGATGGGTTGATGGTCAGGATCGGCGATGTTTCCGAGAGACCATAACCTTCGCGGATATGTTTGCCCGTGAAACCATGCCACTTGTTGGAGGTGGCCTCTAGAATAGCGGTGCCGCCACCGACCGAGGTACGGTAGTTGGAGAAATCGACCTCGGGAAACTCCGGATGTGCCATGAGGCCGGCATAAAGCGTGTTCACTCCTGAGAAGACGCTAAACTTCGAATTCTTGATGGTGCGAACGAAGCCATCCATGTCGCGCGGATTGGCGATGAGGATGTTATCCGCTCCGACCGAGAAATAGGACAGGCAGTTCACCATGAGCGCAAATATGTGATAGAGGGGCAGCGCCGTTATGACGACCTCTTGGCCGGGCCTGAGCGAGTCTGGCGAGAACGCCTTGAACTGCTCGATATTGGCAACCAGGTTGCGATGGGTGAGGGCGGCGCCCTTTGATAGACCCGTCGTGCCACCGGTGTATTGCAGATAGAGCAAATCGTAGCCACTGATCGATGGTGGTTCGAACGGTAAATCAGCGCCCCTGTTCAGCACGTCGGAAAATGAAACGGCGTTGGCTATTCTAGCATCAACTTGGCTAGGGGTGCCGCTGGCGCCGGTACAATCGGCGGCCTCGATCACTATAACCTGCTTGATTGGCGTCTTGTCGATGATCTCGGCCAAGTTCGGTGCCGAACCGGCGAAAATGATGATCGTCTCGGCGCCGGAGTCGTTCAGCTGATGTTCGAGTTCGCGTGGCGTGTAGAGTGGATTGACATTGACTTGCACACCGCCGGCACGGATGAGACCAAACATGGCAACGGGAAATGCCAGAAAATTCGGACACATGAGAGCGACCCTGTCGCCCTTCTTCAACCCGAGCTGCGATTGAAAATATCCAGCAACAGCGCGCGACAGCCGATCGACATCGCGATAGGTCAAGGTCGCCTCGCCACTGCGAAACGCAACGTTGTCGCTGTAGGTCGACATCGAATCCTCGATCAGTGCGGCGATGGAGCGATAGGCCTCGGGATTGATCTCCTTTGGGATCGCGTCACCGTAGGTTTTGTGCCAAATGGGCTCCATCGGCCGTCTCCTCTCGTCAATGCACGTTTCCGGCGAGTTAATCCCGCTTTTTCACGCTCTTGATCATTAAGGCTACTATCAGCTGTTGCCAATATTTGATTTGACAGATCCCGCATGAACATCGCGTGCGATCACGGTTGGCTGACGGCAAGACTCGATTAGAGTTAGTGATGAATTCGGCTGGGTGGGTGGTCGTAATCGCTGGTGCACATTGGCAAGCGTGACCTCATAGGCGCGCGAAGCTTGGGTTAGCGTGCGAAATACGGGCGCGTGTGACAGGACAGATTAACTAGATTGAGGAAGCAGAATGTGGAGTCCGCATTTGTGAGAAATTAACACTATTTGTGTACGTTCCAATTGCTGTTGACGAGATTCACGTGCTGTCTCGAGGTGGTCGCTCATACTAGCGATGCTCACGGGACTGAGGCGCTCGCGGATTGCGTTCAATGGTGGGGGAGAAAACTTGTGGTGGCCTGAATTCCTGGTGCTCAGGCGGGATTTCTCTCTGCAACTACGAGGCACGTGGCCGCGACTCGATATTTGCTTGGGGTTTTGCGGACACGTCATGGCAGCGGCCGTTAGGTCGGCGCCGCTTCGTCATTCTCGCCCCACGACCGGGCGATCCTAGTGCTGGCGCCTGCTGCGGCTCGCTTCTTGCGGGACCGAAGCAGGCGCTGGCGTAATTTGTTTACAGGGCGGACGTAATCTGCCCCGTACACAAGCCTGCGCAAGCGACAGCTGCAATCCGCACCGCAATTTGGGCTCGACGAATCCTAGTCAGCGCCTGAAGCCATGCTCGAGCGTGAAATACGTCGGCGAAAGGCCCTTGAGTGGCTCGCGCAATTTTTCCAGTTGATCGGCGGGGCCATGGACCTCGAGGCGGGTAATGTCCGCAATCTTCAGGGCTTCATTCAAGAGCTCACCAACATTGTCCAAATGCGCGAGAAGGCCCTCGGCATCAGCATAGCCCTCTCGACAATGGGCCTCGTCACCATTGAAGCTAAAGCCGTAGTGCAAACATTTGTCTTCACTTGCGGTTTTTTCGACAAACGCCGGGCAACCAGCCTTGAAGTCGTCGAGTTTGCCTTCATGAACCTTGAAATACGGAACAAGCGTAACGCAGGTGTCCTTTGCCGACATCATTACCTCCCCATTCAATCATGCTCTGGTGCTTTGAGTGCCTTGGGTACCTTGGCGCAGATGGTGCCCGGTCCGAAAGAAATCGGCAAGGCCTTTATCCTCAAACGCCCGGCATGTAATTGCCTGACGTGCAGCCAAACGATCAAATGACTGATGACTGTTTGGACAAATGAACCCGTCAGTGACGATTGTCCTGGCAGGCGAACATGAGACCATATGTGGCGCGTTGTCGACCAGCCGGGGTGCGGAACAAATCCGGTGGCGATAAGTGATTTGGTTGTTGTCGCATTTTGACGGCGGCAAAGGCTGGTCGCAACTTGCACGGCGAGGTACAGAGGTGTCGGTTGGTGGAGCCGAGGATGGACCATGGCGAACTCTTCGATAGGCAAAGGCATTGAGCCAGTATCTCGTGGGCAAGAAGCGCTCGTGGTGCGCGATTTGTCCTACGCTTACGGTAAAAAACCAGCCCTCGACGATGTTAGTTTTGCAGTCAAGCGCGGTCGATTCACTGCGCTGCTGGGCCCGAACGGCGCCGGCAAAAGTACGTTGTTCTCCTTGATCACGCGGTTGATTGTGGCGCCACGTGGTGTGATCGTGGTCGAGGGCCAGGAGCTCAACAAAGTCGGTAACCGTGCTCTTGCGCCGCTCGGTGTCGTCTTTCAGCAGCCGGCGCTCGACCTCGATTTGAACGTTCGACAAAATTTGCACTACTTCGCCGCACTGCAGGGATTGCCCCGGTCGGTGGCGGATGCACGTATCGCGGAGGCGTTGGCAACACTGGACATGGCGGAGCGCCAAGACGAAAAGGTGCGCGCATTGAACGGTGGTCATCGTCGCCGGGTGGAGATTGCGCGGGCTGTGTTGCATCGCCCGAGCCTCTTGCTGCTCGATGAGCCCACGGTCGGTCTCGACGTGCCGACACGCGCATCGATAGTGAAAGGCATACACGATTTGGCGATCAACGGCGGTCTGGCCGTGCTTTGGGCGACCCACCTCATTGATGAGATCGAGCCCGATGACGACCTCATCGTTCTGCACCGCGGGCGCATCGTCGATCATGGGCAAACGCACGAGGTCGTGCAGCGTTCGGGTGCGGAGAGCCTCGGTGAAGCATTTGAAAAACTGACCGGCCACGAGCGGCAAGCCGCATGACCGGTCGGCACTATGCAATTGCCTTCGGTGGCATCGTTTGGCGGGAGTTGCTCCGCTTCGTGCAGCAGCGCGAACGTTTCTTTGCGTCGCTTGTGCGTCCCTTGGTGTGGCTCCTGATTTTCGCCGCCGGGTTTCGCGCCGCGCTCGGCATCTCAATCATTCCGCCCTATGAAACTTACATCACCTACGACGTCTATATTACGCCGGGGCTACTGGCGATGATCCAGCTCTTCAATGGCATGCAGAACTCGCTCTCCATGGTTTATGACCGAGAGATGGGCTCCATGCGGGTTCTCATGATGGCGCCGCTGCCACGTGGGTTTTTGCTGTTGTCGCGGCTGTTTGCTGGTGTCGCGGTGTCACTCGTACCGGTTTATGTGTTCCTCGTTGTGGCGTACTTTTTCGGTATTGAGTTGCCGCCGCTCGGCTACGTCGCCGTGCTGCCGGCTTTGTTGTTGACGGGGATGATGCTTGGGGCACTTGGCATGCTGCTGTCCTCGACGATCAAGCAATTGGAGAATTTTGCCGGAATCATGAATTTCGTGATTTTTCCGATGTTCTTTGCGTCGTCGGCGCTCTACCCGCTCTGGAAAATCCAGGAATCGAGCCTGATCCTCTACCAAATCTGCAATCTCAATCCGTTCACCTATGCGGTCGAGCTTGTTCGCTTTGCGCTCTATCTTGAGATCAACTGGACGGCGCTCTTGGTCGTTGCCGGCACATTTGTGATGTTCCTCGCCGCGGCGATCATCGCATATGACCCGGCCAAAGGTATCCAGGCCCGCAAAGCTGGCGCCGGCGGATAGGAAGCTTGGTGTCCTTGCCGTGGCGCCAGTTCGGTGTCGGTTTTTTTTGGGGCGTCGAGCACCCTCGGATTGGTGAAGCGTTTGATCCTATGAACCGCAAGCGTGGCTGATTACGGCCTTGCCGCCGGACATTCCAACGAAGCTGATTTGGCAACGCTTGCCGTCGAACCGGAAGCGCTTTGGCGCGCCCTTGGCGAGTTCGTAAAGCTTGCCACCGAGACCGACGCGAACTTTGTCACCCTCCGGATAGACAAATGCAAGGACCACATTGAGCTTTTTGTCGACCAGCCATGCACTTTGGGCCACTGAAAGTTTGACACCATCCAGTTCGGGCTCAGTCGCGGCTGCGGCGCTGGTCGCCTCTGTCGACTTTGACGCGGACTCGGTTGCCTTGGTCGCCATTGCCAGCTTGGCAACAAGCATCTTGAGCTTGGCTTCGATCTCCGCCACGCGATCGACAATTACGTTGCGGGCACTTTCAGCGGCGCTTTCAACCTCGCCGACATTGCCGGTGACCGATTTGACCTCGCTCATCAAGGTTTGCAGTTCGGTCGAAAGGCCGCTGACCTTGCCGCTCAGCGGCGTCGTGGATTGCTCGAGATTTGCAAGCTTGCTTTCGAAGTCAGTGACTTTTCCTTCAAAGCCAGTGACCTTTCCTTCGAAGCTGTCGACTTTGCCGGCGACACTATCGACCTTGCCTGCGACGTTATCAACTTTGCCGGTCGACTTGCCGAGATCAGTAATCTTGGAGTCGAGATCCTTTATGCGCGCCTCAAATTTCTCCTTCAGTTCGTCGACCTCAGACCCCCCCCGAGCTGAAGAACAGGGCACCGAGTACCAGGCCAAGGAGCCCGACGATCACCAATCCGATATTTCCCTTTAGAAAGTCCATGCTTTGCACCCCAAACCTGCTGATACGCTGAATTTGTCGGAAGATTATGTTGCGGCGAACAAATTGCCCTGACTTGGCCTAAGCTTCAAGGGGCCGACGGAGCAACAGTTCCTAGCCTTATAGTCCATGATCGCCTGCCGCCGAGTGGATGAGGCTCGTGTAAGGCGGAAGCGGCCCTGTCAAACGAGATCGGGATACTCAGCCATAATCTCGCGCCGCATCGTCTCAATATCATCCTCGCTTCGCGCCTCTCGAGGGCGCGAAATGCTATATACCCCACGTACTCTTGCCGGCCGTGCGCAGAGCATGATCAGCCTGTCGCCAAGCTGCAAGGCTTCG
>JAUVMS010000250.1 GCA_030600135.1 Hyphomicrobiales bacterium
ATCGGTCACCTCGGTTGGGGTTGGCGAATCCTACGTGATTCGGTTGCGGGTGCCTTGCGCGTAACCAAGCCTGCGAACACGTAGTGGATGACTGGGGTAACCGTCTGACACGCCACGGCTAACGTCATTAGTACCAACGGCGCGACCGACCGATACGGTGGCCCAAGTTCTCCAAAATCTACCAGGGCAGCGATTCGATAGCATCAACGAGCCCGCCAGCACTAATAGCCGCGACTGACGGCGGCCATCTTCGGGATTGTCGAGAACCTCTTGAATAAGGGTCTGCAGCGTGTCCTCGTCGACGCCTACGGCCTCGGCCCAGTCGGCACGGCGCGTTTTTCCGGCCAGGACCGCGTCGAACTTGAAGGCGGGGCTCTAATAGTCAGCCGTTGCTGCCGGATTTGGTCATTATGACGGTCGTGCCAGTGGCACGCTCGTCAGGGTCTTCTTCGATGCTGTCGATTTCTACGGTGTAAGTGTAGTTGTCACGTTTTGGGACGTGGTTCACCTCACAAAACCGCTCGCGGTCGTCGTCAGTATAGCATTGGCCCACCATGGTTTGGTAGTAACCAACGCCCATTTCGTACTCCTCCTGCGCTGTATCAACCCAAGTCTTTTTTTCCAATTCGATGCGAAACAGCTCTGCGGCGTGCGTCACGCTGTCGGCCTCGACGTGTAGTTGGGCGTAGAAGTATTCATTTCCTGCGGTGACTTGGTAGTGAGTCATAGTCTTTTCTCCTCAATAGTCAGTCTTGGAGTTCTTCTTTGTGACGATAATAGGAGACTGCGCTCGCCTTCCGCCTTGGCGCGACAGCCGCGCTTGCTCGACGGCAGTGGGGAATGAAAAGGTGAACCGTGCTGTCGGGGGCGATTTCGCATATCAAGAGTCAGTCTTTTTGAGCATACGCGCCGCCCCACGCGCCCCATTTAGAATTTATTTTGCCCTGCTCGGCTTTGGGGGGCTCGAGCAGCGTGCCGAAGTAATGAGACCCGTCCCTTGGTAAGAAGCTAACGGTGCATCGTGGGGCTGATCATACCAACCCCGATTTTCGCACCAGTCCAAAAGTCTCTTGATCATCGTCGTGGTATTCCCCCTTTTTAGGGACTCAAAAACTCCCGCAACGTGCCGACCTGTTGAGATCCGTCCACGTCCCTTTTGCTGAGGCCTGAAATCCCACCAAAAGCTCAGTGGATGCAAGCACCTAGACAAAATCCTAGGCAATGAATTCAATCGAGTTTCACACCACAACCCGCATTGCTTCGCCGAGTTCCGCGATGACCGACTTTATCTGCCGCGCATGGCCAACTGACTTTGGCAGCACCAACAAGCTTTCGGCGCCGTCTTTGGTCGTGGTGCGGTCCAGGTGATAATCGGGCAGCGCATTCGTGACGATCGCCTTCCTCAGCTTTATCGCAAAATCCGATCGCCGTGCCAGGCTTCCGCTTTTCTCATACAGCGTTGAGAAACGGACCTTGAACCCGTGACGTTGGTTGCCGGCATGTTTTCTGGCGATGCGGTAAAGCCAACGGTCAATGCCGCCGGTGAGTGAGAAATAGTCCGAATTTAGAGTGAGCACGCCACCAGGTTGCATAATGCCGTCGAAAAGCCACTTCGGAATGACTGCGGTGACCTCACGATAATGCTCCCGGACCATGTGCACATCGAAGCCCTCAAGCCAGTGAAATTCACGTATGTGGTTGCCGTCGCCGGTCGCGATATTCGTCTTGATGGTTGTCTGCGTGAGCCGGCTTAAGGCTGCGTGCAGCTCACGGAAATCACGGCCGCCCACGCTGCGTCGGGTCGCCTTTAGGATCTCATGCGGGATGAGCTGAATAACTGGACTGGTGTCCAGGCCTCTGTCACGCGCCTCCACGACCTGCGATGTGCACCAGATTAATACGTCTACGTCCCAAATTGTCGCCATGCCGCTCTCGAGGCTGGGAATGACCCTGACGTAGCAACCATCGCTCCCCTTATATTCAATGGGTTTTTTGCGCGGATTTTTCGACAGACTGAAGAGCGGCAACTCCATGGCGCGGCCGCATTCGCGGGCGGCAATGTCGGTGAAAGTTGGGCAGAACAGGTCGGATTGTATCTTCAGCATGGTCGCACTTTTGTTGTGTTCGCTTTCGCCGTCACGTGAAAGCATCTCGAGCCTGTGGAAACGCACGGGGTATCAGACGCATCGACACGGGGTATCAGGCGCACGGGCACGGGGTATCGGACGCACGGAGTGGTGCTAACTCATTGATTTCAAGAAGAAACCCCAACACGTAACCTTCTTAACTGATTTAACAAAGAAAGAAGAGGCGGTTGAACGGTCGCGGACCGCAGGTCACCAGGGTGCAAGCCGCACGCGGGCATTTGCCTTTTGGTGGCATGCCCGCTCCGCTTTCCCAAAAGAACTCATGCAAAATCGATAAAACGTCTTGTTCCGCGTGGTGTCTGCGCGCGTGCTCGACGGCAGTGGTGTGTCCCAAGCAATAACGCCGCCCACTGTTATACCCTGATCTCTGTGGATTCTTTGGGGCCGGGCAAAGGTTGTATAGCCACTGTTGCCCCCTCTGATAGGTGGTGCATCGCGGTGATGACCCGATCCGAATTTGTGGGGGTAGGGGACTGAAATTATGCGTCGCCAACTGCTTTCTGCAGCCATTGTCTCTTTCTTTGTGGCAAGTTGTGCCGGCCGCCAACCGCATCCAGTCAACCTTGTTCAGCACACAGACGAAGTTGCGGCGGCTGATCGCCACCCAGGAAAACGATTGCATTATAAGCGATTAGCGAGAAAACGAGCAGCGGTATCGCTTTGATCGACATTTATCCCTCCCGGAAAAACTGCACGGACCCTAGCCCGACAATATGGCCTTGGGTAGCGCGCACGAAAAGGGTGAGATGGTCAAGGGCGCGCCGCTGCCCAATTCTCGGAGCAATTTGCATGACTACGTTTAGAAATCGTCCTTTGGCTCGAGCACTTGCCGGCCACGATACTTCCCGCTCTTGAGATCAATGTGGTGCGGACGTCTTAGTTCGCCCGATTCCTTGTCCTCGACGTAAGCAGGTTGCTTGAGCGCATCTGCCGAGCGTCGGTTGCCTCGCTTCATACGCGAGACCTTTTTCTTAGGTACAGCCATTGTTCAATCTCCGTCGTCGTGCATCGCCACGCAAAGCCGTCGTCGTCGCGTCAAGCAAGGGCGCGCCACCGAGGACACATTGTTGCTTTGGGGCAGATGTGTAGCGTTGAATCCCTTTTCGTGGCGCAACGCCGATCATCGCGTTGGCGCCATCTCCGAACGGGCTTATACGCGCTTACGGCTGATTGCGCTAGGCACAATTGGTGCCGAATTCGCCTCCAAATCGGTGATGGGCCACGCGCAATGTCGCATGCCGCTGCTCATCACTTGCTCTGCGCCGGGCTCGACAGACAGGCGATATCCAATTCACCACTGCCCATGCGCTTTTGCACGCGTCCGGCATGCTTGCGAGTCTTTGGTCCTGGTCGCGCCGCACGACGTATGTAGGGATTGGGCAGTGAGGCAGCAAGCAGCGCGGCTTCTCGGACCGTCAGTTTGGCGGCACTCTTCTTAAAGTGTTTGCGCGCGGCGGCTTCGGCACCAAAGACACCAGGGCCCCATTCGGCAATGTTGAGATAGATTTCCAGCATCCGCCGTTTGGGCCAGACGAAGTCCATGGTCAACGCCAGCGGAAACTCGAGCACCTTTCGCACATAGCTGCGGGACGGCCAGAGGAAAACATTTTTCGCGGTCTGCATTGAAATTGTGCTGGCGCCGCGTGGCCCATTTTTGCCCGAGCGCGCCATTGCATTGCCCAACTCGCGCCAATCGACCCCCCAGTGCCGGCAAAACCGGCTGTCCTCGGATGTGATCACCGCACCTATCAATCGCTTAGAGATTTTCTCGATCGGAACCCATTGATGCTCGACCTGGCCGGTCTTGATGTAAGTCGCGAGGATGAGGTTGGACCCTGGTGGATCAATGAAACGGTAAGCCAGGATCAACAGCAAATGGTACGCCACGGCGACCATGATCATTGCAATGATGATCTTTTTCGCGACGCGCATCCGTTGACGCCGTTTGTCGGTCCGCTTTTCGGCCTCGCCGAGCGCTGCATTTTGAGCCATAACCATTGTGCCCAGTGGCCTTTCAAATGGGTATACCCGCCGACCGGCCGCGAAGGCCAGCATGCAATGATTGTCTCGCAGCAGTTTGGATTGGCGATAGCTTCGCAGACGATGGCGGTTTGATGACGTTTCTTGATCGGCTACAGGCTTGTGCAAAACGGGTCGAGCGTCACATGGCCGAGATTCTGGCCGATCGCGCAGGCGTAGTCCCGCCACGCTTGGCCGACACCATGCGCTATTCCGCACTCGGTGGCGGCAAGCGGTTTCGTCCCTTCCTTCTCATCGAGTCGGCTCGCTTGTTCGACCTCGAGGCCGACAGGGTACTCAATGCCGCCTGCGCGCTGGAATTCGTGCATTGCTACTCCCTGATGCACGACGACCTGCCGGCCATGGACAACGATGATTTGCGGCACGGCCAGCCGACGGCGCACCTCGCCTACGACGAGGCAACGGCAATTCTGGCGGGCGACGCCTTGCTCACTCTGGCATTCGAGACCTTGTCCCATCCAGCCACTCATCCCGACGCTGCTGTCCGTGCTGAACTCGTGCTGGATTTGGCCCAATCGGCCGGTTGGAGAGGTATGGCCGGCGGCCAGATGCTCGATTTGGCGGCCGAAACGACCTCGCAGGCCAGTCTAACCGAGATCGCCCGCATTCAGAGCCTCAAGACCGGCGCGTTGATCGACTATGCATGCCGGGCTGGCGCGACACTTGCCGCCGCGCCCGAGGCCGACAAATCCGCCCTCGAAAGCTACACGCGCGCCCTCGGGCTCGCCTTTCAGGTGGCCGATGATTTGCTCGACGCAGAGGGTGACGCCGCCGTAGTCGGCAAGGCGACGGGCAAGGACGCCACGGCCGGCAAGGCCACCTTCGTGTCGCTTCTTGGGCTCGAAGGAGCGCGAGCCAAGCTGCGTGAGCTAGAGGCCACCGCCGTCACCGCGCTCGCGCCATTTGGCGAAAGCGCTCGAACTTTGGCCGCCGCCGCCAACTTTGTCGCCAATCGCCGCCATTGAAACTTGTGCCCGCAACATCACGCAAGATCGTCGCTAGGACCGTGCCACCTCGGCGCTCTTGTCAGGGTGACTTTGTTGGCCCTCGCCCTCGGCCTCGCCGTCGACCCCGAAGCGCTTTGCCACGTATTGCTCGACGATCGCCTTGAACTCGGCCGCGATACTGGCGCCCCTGAGCGTCATTGCCTTGGCGCCATCGATGAACACGGGCGCCGCGGGTGCTTCACCCGATCCGGGTAGGCTGATCCCAATATCGGCACGCTTGGATTCGCCAGGACCGTTCACGATGCAACCCATGACCGCGAGATTGAGTGTTTCGACTCCGGGATAATGCTTTTGCCACTCGGGCATTCGGGCCCGGACGTAGTCCTGGATATCCGTTGCGAGTTCCTGGAACACCGTACTGGTCGTGCGCCCGCAACCTGGGCAGGCCGCGACGATCGGCACGAATGAGCGTATGCCCATGGTTTGCAGGATTTCCTGGCAGACCCGGACTTCCTGTGTCCGATCGCCTCCGGGCGCTGGCGTGAGTGAGGCTCGGATCGTATCGCCTATGCCCTGTTGCAATAGGATAGCAAGTCCCGCAGTTGACGCGACGATGCCTTTCGATCCTATCCCTGCTTCCGTGAGGCCGAG
>JAUVMS010000028.1 GCA_030600135.1 Hyphomicrobiales bacterium
GCCAAGCCAAGAGCCCATTTGCAGCGGGCAAGCGACTGGACGAAGAGCTCATCGTCAGAGATCTCGCCCGGCTCATCGACGCGGTGCAAATCAAGCGGCCTGTGCTCGTTGGATTGTCCATCGGCGGTCTCTTTGCCGCCAAGGCCCACCTGTCAGGCCTCTCTGCCGAGGGACTTGTCCTCATCAACACCCTACGCAAACAAGGACTGAGCCTCGATTGGGTGAATGAAGCCATCTACCGCACAGCCACGATTGGCGGGTCCCAGCTGGTCATGGATCTCTTCTTGCCAATGCTTGTAGGCCCCGACTTCTTGGCCAAGATGCGCGCCAGCTGCCTCTCCGACGACGCCTACGAGCCGTTTCCAGCTGACTCCGGCCTGCTCAACCTGATCGCCAACTCCCGTGCCGCCGATTGGAACATCGCCTATGAGCAGCTCCACCTTCCCTGCCTCGTAGTGACCGGCCTGCGCGACCGCGTCTTTCTCGACCGCTCGGCCCTCGCCGAGTTGCTCGCACGCATGCCGAACGCAAGGCACATCCAGTTTGACAATGTTGGCCATCTCATCCCCGCCGAGGCACCGGAGCCCCTTGTCGACGCCCTCGCTGAGTTCGTTGGCCAGCTGGAGGGCTGATCATGACGCCGCAAATGGCTTACCTGATGACTTTCCTCGGCGTCACCGGCCACGCTTCGAGTGAGTTCTTTGCTGTGCTCTCGGGCGTCAGCGGCCCGGAGGTTTCCGTTTGGCGATATTTGTTGGGAGCCGCCGGGCTTCTGCTCATCTGCGTGCTCTGGAAAGAGCACCGCGATCTCCTCACGCCGCTACGCCGCCATTGGCGCGAACTCGTACCCTTGTCGCTCATCGGCGTCAGCGTGGCCTATCTCTTCTTCCATTGGGCCCTCGATTACGCCACCGCGATCCAGGTCGGCACAATGGTGACAACCATCCCCATCTTCGTCGGCCTCAGCAATCTCGTGATCAACAAAGTGCCCATAGCAGGCGCCAAACTGATCACCGGCATTGCCGCCGTGATCGGCGTTGCGCTCCTCCTGACCGATGGTTATCTGGCCCGCCTTTTGGGCGACAACGAAAGCCTTTACGGAGTCGTTCTGGCACTGGGGTGTGCGGTCATGATTTCGGCTTACGCTGTGCTCGTCAAGCCGCTCATCACCGAACATGGCGCGATCCGCATCACTACAATCAGCCTCGCCATCGGAGCAATCGGGCTTTGGATCATTGTCGGCCTGTTCTTCGGGGTCTGGGTCAATCCACTGACGCTATTCGACAAAGAGCCCATCGCCGCGTGGTCGCTTCTCACCCTGGGCCTTTGGAACACCACAATCACACAAGTGCTTTGGTTGGGCGGTTTGGCAGCAGTGCCCGACATCACGAGGGGCAGTTACCTATTTTTCCTAAAACCCGTCATCACGGCGTTTTTGGCAATCACGTTCCTCGCCCAACCCATCACTTGGGTTCAAGCGCTCGCCATTGTCGTTATATGTGGTGCTGTGATCCTCGAGATGGCATGGCCCAGTATTGTCGCCCGCTTGCCGGCGAGGGCCCGGTAGGCGTCAGTCGACGCCACATGTCGAAGGACCGGTCGTACTTCAGTCCTCGAAGTCCTCGTTCGCCACGCTATCGATTGCGGCCGTCTGGCCTTCTCGCACCTTCTCGCCTGCGCGTCTGCGCTTTAGGTAGGCATTGATGATCTTGAGCATGCCGTCTTCGATCATGTCGGAACGATTGACCCAGACCCGCACCGGCCAACTGAGCAACGACGCCACACCGACCACTTTGCCCATGCCGGGCGTCGCCTCCACCGCCTCACCACCTTTGAAGACGACACGTGGCGCGAAGGTCGACGTGATCGGATAGACCGACTTCTTGGTCCGCACCTCGCAAGCAACCGGCTGCGGTGGCACCTCGAAGACGAAATCGGGTGTCGCGACGGCGTTTTCGACGAGCGCTCGTTTGACGCGAATATCGACCAGGCATTCGGCGTCCTGGAAAACGCCGCGTGTTATTCGTCGCACCTCACCGCGTTCTTCCTCGGTCATGATTGCCGGGAATTCGCAGCGGATCTCCTCGTCGCTGCCCTCGATCAACTGCCAGAAACAGTCACGATCGTGCTCCGCCACATCCCCGCCCACCTGCGCCTGTGCCGTCGCCCCGCCCGCGAGCAAAGCCGTAACCACGGCAAGGGCGAATAACCGGCGACAGCTATGCCCCGCTATGGTTTGAAGTTGGGGTAGCGTTTGGCGCATTTCTTGGCCACGAACTTGTTGACTTCACGCAATATATCGTCCTGGAAAATACCGAACGTCGCTTCCATTTTGACGACCGTCCAGATTGCACCCTTGAGCAGTGCCGGCGCCTCGACATCTGCCACACCGAGCGCCGCCTCGACCGCCTTGCCCCGCTTGAACTTGAGCTTTGGCGCAAGCGCGAGATTGATTGGCGTGACGTTCTCGCCGCGTTCAACGATGCATTTGACTTCGTGCTTGTGCAGCCGAAGTTTGTACTTGGGCAATGTCAAAGCATTGACCAGGCTTTGCTGACTAACCTCGAGGTCGACCCGACAGCGGGCATCACCGAGTGACCAATCGATACTCTTGGAGCCCGCACCCTTCTCAAGCGCCTTTTTGGCCCAGGTCTTCTGCAGCTGGCAGCTGAGTTCGGACCCTGTCGTCTCTCGCGTCAGTACGATTTCGCAGATATCCTTCTCACACGCCTTAAGTTTTGCCTTTTCCGCTTTGCCAACCTCGAGCGCCAATAGAGTTGTATTCCAAACCGTTTGATCGCCGCCAAGAACCGCTGCGAAACAGAGCGCACCCAAAACCCATTTGCCGCCTCTCTTGAACATCGAACCCCCAAATCTTGCACCCCAACCAAGCCGCCATCCCGGCCAAATTCACACCGCCTCACAACAAGGTCGCCGGTTCCTTTGCCCAAAAATAAGGGCACTCAGATGACGTCCGCAAACAATGCGCCGATCAAACCCCGTCCGCACACTGCCTGACCGCGTTGTATATCAGGCATTTCTGCGGCATTTTGCCCGTTTCGCTCCCCCCTACGTTGGCAAAGCTCGCCCGATTGGATATCCGCTTTAGTGCGAGCGGTGGATCAACGGAATAATCCGGCATTTTGAAGAAAAAAAGGGGACCGAATGAGCGTCGACATCTCTGATGGCCATCCGGCAATGGACTACGATGAACACAATCGTACTTATGCCGGTTTTGTTCGAGGCACGGTAATCCTGAGCGTGGCGATTGCAGCACTGCTCGTGTTCATGGCCGTCGTGCTCGTGTAGTAGGACCAAAGGCCAGCCTATCAGGGGTTCAAGTCATTCGCGGGTTTCGCGTCCCTTGGACCCATCCCCCTCGACAACCCAAATGCGCCGACGTCGGGTGGACTCGTTTTGAGTGGAGCCGCCATGATCAACATTGCCGTTACCAACGAAGCCGACGACGAACCGCGGATTGGCTTGTCGCCCGAGACTGCCAAGAAATTGTCGGCACTCGGCTGCAAGGTGAAAATGCTGGCGGGCGCCGGCGCGCACGCGCACTTCTCCGACAACGACTATCGCAATGCGGGCGCAGAAATTGCCGAGACTGCTCAAGACGCACTCAAATCCGCCGACATCTTGCTCAAAGTCGGCCGGCCGAACAGCGAGGATCTGAAGGATTTGAAATCCGGTGCGATGGTCGTCGGCATCCTCAATCCCTTCGATGATCGCGCCGGGCTCGAGGACATTGCGAAATCCGGCGTCACCGCCTTTGCCATGGAACTCATGCCACGCATCTCTCGGGCCCAGTCCATGGACGTGCTCTCGTCGCAATCCAATCTCGCCGGCTATAAGGCGGTGATTGATGCTGCCGGGGCCTTTGGGCGGGCGTTGCCGATGATGATGACGGCGGCCGGCACCGTGCCGCCAGCCAAGACTTTTATCATGGGCGCGGGCGTCGCCGGCCTGCAAGCCGTCGCTACCGCACGCCGGCTCGGCGCGGTCGTCACATCGACCGACGTGCGTCCCGCCGCCAAGGAACAAGTGCAATCTTTGGGAGCGAAATTCGTTGCCGTCGAGGATGATGAGTTCCGTGAAGCCGAGACCGCCGGTGGATACGCCAAAGAGATGTCGGACGATTATAAAAAGAAACAGGCCGAGCTCATCGCCCAGCACATCGCCAAGCAGGACATCGTCATCACCACTGCTCTCATTCCCGGCCGCCCGGCGCCAAAGTTAATCTCCAAGGCCATGGTCGAGAGCATGCCGGCGGGATCCGTCATTTTCGACCTCGCGGCCGAGCGCGGTGGCAACTGCGAGCTGACCAAGCCCGGAGAAACGACCGTTACGAACGGCGTCACAATCATGGGCCCCATCAATGTCGCCGGCCAATTGCCCGGCAATGCTTCGAGCCTCTACGCCAAAAATCTCCTCGCCTTCCTTGAAACCATGATCGACAAAGAGGCCGGCGAGCTCAAGATCGACTGGGACGACGAGATCGTCAAAGGCACACTCGTTGCCCGCGACGGCGAGATTGTCCATCCATCGCTCACAGAGGAGACCGCCTGATGCGCATTTTTCATCCTCGACGGTCGGCTCTGCGCCGTTGCGCGATTTTCCTCGGCCTCATCATCGCATTTGTGGCTACTGCCGCCCCTGCGGCGTGGGCCGCGGGTGGCGCGGGCGAAGGCAGCGTCGATCCATTCGTCTATCGTTTTGCAATCTTCGTGTTCGCCATTTTCGTCGGCTATTACGTCGTTTGGAGCGTCACGCCGGCCCTGCACACGCCATTGATGTCCGTTACAAATGCCATCTCCTCGGTCATCGTCGTTGGCGCGCTGCTCGCCGTCGGCGTGCCCGCCATTGTCGAGGGATCCGGTGCGTCGCGATTTTTCGGATTTCTCGCATTGACCATGGCATCGGTGAACATTTTTGGTGGTTTCCTCGTCACGCAGCGCATGCTGTCCATGTACAAAAAGAAGGATCGCTAGGGCCCTTCTGGGTCGGCGGTAAAGCTCATGTCGGCAAACCTCGTTGCGCTGCTCTATCTGATTGCGGGCGTACTTTTCATCATGGCGTTGCGCGGGCTTTCCTCGCCTGAAACGTCAAGGCGCGGCAACTATTTCGGTATGGCCGGCATGGCCATTGCCCTGCTGACTACGCTCTTTGTAGCTGGCCCGCTCGACGGTTGGAGCTGGTTGCTCATAATTGTGGGCGTTGGCGTTGGCGGCGGCGTCGGCGGCTACATTGCCCGCCGTATTCCCATGACGGCGATGCCCCAGCTTGTGGCGGCCTTTCACTCCCTCGTCGGTATGGCCGCGGTGCTTGTTGCCGCGGGCGCCCTCAATGCACCGGACGCGTTTGGCATTGCGCTTCCGGGCGGTGGCGGGCTCTCCGGCGCCAGCCTGTTGGAAATGTCGCTCGGCACCGCCATCGGCGCCATCACCTTTACCGGCTCCGTCATTGCATTCTTGAAGCTCGATGGACGCATGTCGGGCGCACCAATCATCCTGCCGTCGCGGCACCTCATCAACATTGGCCTAGCAGTGCTCCTCGTCGTCCTAATCGCCATGTTTTGTTCGACCGGTTCGCAGTTCCTGTTCTGGCTGATCGCCATCGTCTCGTTTGTCCTCGGCGTTTTGATCATCATTCCCATCGGCGGCGCCGATATGCCGGTCGTCATCTCGATGCTCAACTCCTATTCGGGCTGGGCCGCCGCCGGCATCGGCTTTACGCTCGGCAACATGGCGCTGATCATCGTCGGCGCGCTGGTCGGTTCGTCGGGCGCGATCCTCTCCTACATCATGTGCAAGGGCATGAACCGATCGTTCATTTCGGTGATCTTGGGCGGCTTCGGTGGCGAAACGCTAGCCGTCGCCGATGACGGCATTCAGCGCACCGTCAAGCGCGGCTCGGCCGAAGATGCCGCATTCATGATGAAGAACGCATCCAAGGTCATCATCGTTCCCGGCTATGGCATGGCCGTGGCCCAAGCCCAGCACGCACTTCGCGAAATGGCCGATGAGCTGAAGGAAGAAGGCGTCGACGTAACTTACGCCATCCACCCGGTTGCAGGCCGCATGCCGGGTCACATGAACGTCCTGCTGGCCGAGGCCAACGTACCCTATGACGAGGTCTTCGAACTCGACGATATCAACAATGACTTTCCCCAAGCCGATGTCGTCTATGTGATCGGCGCCAACGACGTCACCAATCCGGCGGCCGAGGACGATGCGAGCTCACCGATTTACGGCATGCCGGTGTTGCAGGTCTGGAAGGCAGCCACCGTCCTCTTCAACAAGCGCTCGCTTGCTTCGGGCTATGCAGGTATCGATAACTCGTTGTTCTATCGAGACAATACCATGATGGTTCTCGGTGACGCCAAGAAAATGACCGAGGAAATCGTCAAGGCTCTCTAGCCCGCACGTCTCACCAAAACGCAGATCGACCATTGTTGCTCGAACAAGCCTTCGCGCACGCCGGACCTGGTGTCATACCCCAGACAAACTCTTGAAGTATCCAGCCATAGAACAATTTGAGATTTTCTTCGGATTGACTTAGGTAAGTCCTCGAACTGGTGTTGGCAAACCGTAGGCTGCGAGTTTCAATGCCCTGGTATTTCAAGATTGCGGCGGTGTTTGTCACCGGCTATGTGCTGATCCTTGCGATGATGTACTTCGGTCAACGAAGTCTCATGTATGAGCCCGATCCCAATCGCGTCTCGCCTGAGCAAGCTGGATTGCCGGAGGTGATTGAGCAGGTGCTGCGAACACCTGATGGCGAGCACCTCGTCACCTGGCGGCTCAAAGCCCAGCCGGGCAAACCGACGATCCTCTATTTCCATGGTAACGCTGGCAATTTGGCCGGCCGCACGGAACGCGCCAAGGCCTATCGAAACGCCGGCTACGGCATGATGATGCTGAGCTATCGCTCCTATGGCGGCAGTACCGGCAACCCGACGGAAGCCAATATCGCGGCCGATGCCCGTCTCGCGTACGACACGTTACGCAAGGAGGGCGTGCCGGCAAAAGACATCATCGTTTACGGCGAGTCGCTTGGTACCGGTGTCGCTGTTCAATTGGCGACGGAGCGTGAGGTTGGCGCGGTCGTCCTCGACGCCCCCTTTACCTCGGTTGTGGATATGGCCCAGCAATCCTATCCATGGCTCTACTTGCGCCCGTTCGTCGTCGACCGTTATGATTCGCTTGCCAAGATCAACCAAATCAATGCCCCCCTTCTGGTGCTGCACGGCCAACTCGACCCGCTTGTGCCGCTGGAGATGGGACGGGAGGTTCATGCAAGAGCTAAGGATCCCAAGCGCCTGATCGTTTTCCCCAAGGGCCACCACAGCGACCTCTACGAGCATGGCGCCGCAGAGGCACTGGAGCGCTTTATCGATCAGCAGCGATCATAGGGGTTGCGCCTGATCGGCGTTCGACCGCGCATCGGGTCGGCACGGATTGGCCGCTGCTAACCACCTTTCTTCGGCCGAAGCCGCAGAACCCGCCCATTGCTGTCGTCGAGAAGATAAATCAGCCCATTTGGGCCTTGCCGCACGTCGCGGATCCGTGAGCCAAGTTCCTCGAGCAGCCGCTCTTCGTGCACCACATTTTCGCCGTCAAGTTCGAGCCTGACGAGCGCCGTACCGGCCAACGCCCCCACGAACAGATTGCCTTGCCAATTGGGAAATTTATCTCCGGTGTAGAACATCATGCCGGAAGGTGCGATGGAAGGGTCCCAATAGTGGATCGGCTGCTCCAGACCCTCCTTATGTGTGCCGACACCGATTTTTGCGCCGGAATAGTCGCGTCCATAGGTGATGATCGGCCAGCCGTAGTTGCGCCCTTTCTGCGGCCGGTTCACCTCGTCCCCGCCTTGCGCACCATGCTCGATGGTCCAAAGTGCCCGCGTTTCCGGATGCAGGGCAGCGCCCTGCAGATTGCGATGGCCTATGGACCAGATTTCCGGCGCCCAATCCATCCCCTCCGTGGCTGGATTGTCCGTGGGCGGCGCCCCATCGGGCAAAATACGTATCACTTTGCCAAGGTGGTTTGCGCCGTTTTGCGCCTCGCTCCTGTGGCGGAAGGGATCACCTGTCGTTACAAAGAGCGACCCATCGTCGGCGAATACCAGTCGCGAGCCGTAATGCCCGACGCCGCCGGCGGACGGCTGCTGGCGAAAAATCACCTCGCTGTTGAGCAACACCGTCGCGGCGTCGTTGAGTTTGGCTCGCACAACGGCTGTGCCAGTGCGGTCACTCTTGCGCCGCTGGGCAAACGAGAGATAAACCAGGCGATTATTGGCAAAGTCCGGATCGAGCGCCACATCGAGCAGTCCGCCCTGGCCTCGGACCGCCACCAGCGTCACCCCCTTTATTGGCCGTGAGAGCCGCTCACCCTTCGGAGCATCGGGCGCAACCACTCTCAATTTGCCACCCCGCTCCGTAACCAACATCCGGCCATCGGGAAGAAATGCCAAGCCCCAGGGATGCAACAGTTCACCGGTTATCGTCTCGATCTCGAAGTCCGCTTTTTCGCTCCTGAACTGCCGGGCCGAGGCAAGGTTCATTTGGCTGAGAAATAGCGCTCCGCACACCAGGATTGTCACTAGGGCTTGGCCCGCACCGACTACGCGCAGCCTTATTCGCAGAAGCTCAAGACCCACGAACAATCTCCATTAAAAATCCACGATCGAAAACTCAATCCGAACCCTGCGGCAGCGGCACACCGGTTTGACCAAACACCAACCTTTGCCGCTCAAGGACCTCCGCAAGCTCGAAATCCTCGATCGTCTCATTGAAAAGCTTGTAGTAATTGAGGCGCGCATCCAGGCGCAAGAAAACTCCGCCGAGCCCGATCGCCGCGCGGTCCATGAAGACGAACTCTCGCGGCACCCTGACAGGCCCCATTTCCTTCAACCCCTTGTGAACTTTAAATGCCTCCCGACGCCCGTATTCGCCGGGACTGACATCTTCTGCAATTGCCCGCACCCGGTCCTCTAGCAACGGACCATAAATAAATTGCGCCCAAATGTTCAAGAGATCCACCAGCTCATTGGAAAGCCCTGTAAAACCCCATGTCTCATAGGCATGGACGACAAGATCGCGATTGTCGGTCAAGAGGCCCGTGTACAAGTCGATGACGCCTTGCACAAATTTTGGCGCGAATGTGCGCATGCAGCCATAGTCGAACAGATTGATGCCGGCCGCTCGCCCGCCCTCGTCCTCGAAGATCGTATAGTTGCCGAGATGGGGGTCGCCGTGGATCACGCCATAGTGACTGAACGGGTACCACCAGCCGCGAAACATGGCCCGGGCGATGGTGTTGCGGTCCTCGAGTGGGCGGTCGCGATAGTCGAGCAGCGGTCGGCCCTCCAACCATGTCATCGTCAAGAGGCGGTGCGTCGACAACTCGTCGACGACCTCCGGCACGCGAACCAGCGGATCACGCTCGAAGATGTGCGCATAGAGCTTGGTATGGCCGGCCTCGAGCTCATAGTCGAGTTCTTCGCGCAGCCGAGCCGAGATTTCCGCCAGGATCTCAGACGTCTCGACGGCGGGTTCCATGCGTTTGTGGATGGCAAAGACGACGCGGAGCTGGTTAACATCGGCCTCGACCGCCGACTGCATGTCGGGATACTGCAGCTTGCAAGCAAGCTGACGCCCGTCATGGCACTCAGCGTGATGCACCTGACCAAGCGAGGCGGAAGCCGCTGCTTCTCGCTCGAAGCGCGCAAACCGGCTCTGCCATTGCGGTCCGAGTTCGGCCGCCATGCGCCGTTTGACGAACGGCCACCCCATCGGCGGAGCCTGCGACTGCAATTGCGAGAGCTCGGCGGCGTATTCCGCCGGCAGCGCTTCGGGAATGGTCGAGAGCAGCTGCGCGACCTTCATTATGGGGCCCTTGAGCCCGCCAAGTGCCCGTGCCAATTCGGCAGCGTTCTTGTCACGGTCGACATCGAACCCAAAGAGCCGCGCTCCCGCCAGACGCGCCGCCACACCGCCAACGTTGGTGCCGACCCGGGCATAACGCGCCAGTCGCCGCGAAAGCCGGCTGGCCTCGTCGTCGTTGGTGCGGACCGGGCCGCCGTCCTTGTCGCTAATCTCGGCCAATATGCTGCTCCCGCCGCGCCTGGATGCGGCCGGCTGCTTCAACAAGCCCCCCCACTCTACATGCAAATAGGCAGCGAGCGTGTCGACTTTCAAGTCCCCTGGTTACGTTGCGATGCTTCGCAGATCGTTTTGGCAGCTCAATCTCGACGTCGCCTGCTCACAACCTGGCACTGACGTTGATGCCGGCATCGTAGCGTTAGGCCGACCACCTTCGCTTTGTCCTGTCGACGTCGCCATCAGCCCCGCTGGGTCCACAGTTGGCGCATCCTGTCGCACCGTGGCCTCGACAAGCAAAATCATCCGCCTTGCCACGGCCAATCATCAGTCTGTTGAAATGGTTCGACATGTTATAACATTTCGAATGTTGCAAGCGCTATTCGAATTCAAAAGACTTAAGTGAGGAAGATCACTGAGTTGTAGACCAAAGAGTTCAATTCCAGAATTTGAAAATTCGCGCGAAAATTAATGTGCAAAGTGAATTAAAGTCCTCGAATCATAGCTATTTTTTAAAATGCGAATTAGCCGGTGAGGGCGAGGGCTCGATTGGCGCGACTATTCTCACCAACGCCATATTCTGCAATTCCCTTAAAACTCTCGGCAGTTACATTGTCGACATTTTCCACTAACCATTGGCACTCCGCCGGATAGTCGGTCAGTAGTCGCGTTTGGCAGTTGTGGCCAGAGGCAAGCCCGATCAAGTACGTTTGGATCGGGTCATGTCGAAGCCATTCAGCCTTGCCGATCAGCACGAGCAGCTCCGCATTCTTGATCGCGGCCCCCATAGCGCGTTGCCAATCGTTGTTCAATTGCAAATCACGATTGGCACAAACGACGATATCTCCTCCCCTTTGCAAGGATGACATCAAATCCACGGCCACGGTCTCTAGGTTGGGTTCGCAGGAAATCACAATCTGAGTCATGTTTTTCGCCTCATCGCCCGCACGATCTCGCCAATTTGATTTTCGAGCTCGGTGTCCCCCACCGGATCGATTTCGGCATTTGACCGTTCTTCGAATCGCGCAACTCGTTCTACAAGTTCTCTGTAGTAGGTTTCAACCTGATCGAATTGGAACGCGGTTCGATCGCCTATCAAGGCCTGCCAGCGCTCGTCGCGAGACAACTCCGATTTCTTCATTTCATAGAGAAATGGCACAACCATTCGTTCCTCGGCATCGGCCAAGCCAAGTTCCCAGCTAACCCATGGCGAATTCAACGCGCTTGGTGACAAAATAACCACGCATTCATTGCAGCTTGGCACCAAACAGCACAAGCTTTGGCGAAATGTCGCCCCACCTTCTAAATGGGTTTCCCCCATTACCGGCAATGCTCCGGCCTTTTCAATCCAGGCGCAAAGCAATTTCGCAACCCCGGCGTCCTCGCTGGAACGCGATATGAAGACCCTATATTCCCCCATTTGGAAAATCAGCCGCATTACAAACGATTCGGCAAGACTTATTCTCAGCGGGGTTCAAACCTCCATACCCTCGATTTCGTCAATCATGCGCTCGATGACGCCGAGGCCCATGGCCCAGAATTCTGGCTCCGAGGCATCGAGCCCGAATGGCGCCAGCAGCTCCTTGTGGTGCTTGCTGCCGCCGGCCTTGAGCATATCGAGGTATTTTTCCGCAAACCCTTCGTCGGCCTGCTCGTAAACCGCATAGAGCGAATTCACCAGGCAATCGCCGAAGGCGTAGGCATAGACATAGAACGGCGAGTGAATGAAGTGCGGGATATAGCACCAAAATGTCTCATAGCCCTCTTTGAGCGCGATCGCCGGCCCGAGGCTTTCGCGCTGCACGTCGCACCACAATTCGCCGAGTTGCTCGCTCGTTAGCTCACCGTCGCGCCGCGCCTCGTGCACTTTGCGCTCAAAGCTGTAAAACGCGATTTGGCGGACCACCGTATTGATCATGTCTTCGACTTTTTGCGCCAGCATCGCCCGCCGTTCACGGCCATCACCAGCCTCGGCCAGGAGGGCCTTGAACGTCAGCATCTCGCCAAAAACACTCGCCGTTTCGGCCAGCGTCAAAGGCGTCGGCGCCATCAACGGCCCCTGAGCCGCGGCCAGCACCTGATGCACCCCATGGCCTAGCTCGTGCGCCAGCGTCATCACGTCTCGTGGTTTGCCCTGGTAGTTGAGCAGGATATAGGGATGCGCGCTCGGCACCGTCGGATGCGAGAAGGCGCCGGGCGACTTGCCCTCGCGAACCGGCGCATCGATCCAGCTGTTCTTGAAAAACCTCTCGGCGATCTCAGCCATCAAGGGCGAGAACGCCTGGTAGGCTTCGAGCACGGTGCCGCGAGCTTGGTCCCAGGCGATGATGCGATCGGGCTGATCCGGCAGCGGTGCGTTGCGATCCCAATGGGCCAGCTTGTCGACCCCCATCCACTTCGCTTTGAGACCATAGTAACGATGCGAAATCGACGGATAGCGCGCCCGTGTCGCCGCCACCAGGGCATCGACCACCTCGGGTTCCACCCGGTTCGCCAGATGCCTGCTCGCGGCCACGTCATCGAATTTGCGCCAGCGATCAGAAATTTCCTTGTCCTTGGCGAGCGTGTTCGTAATCAGCGTGAACAGGCGCAAATTCTCTTCGAACACCTCGGCCAGGCCATGGGAAGCTGCTTCGCGCTTACTGGCGTCGTTGCTCGACAATAGGTTGAGCGTGGGTTCGAGCGCTAGCTCCTCACCCGCCACCTCGAACCTGAGCGACGTCATAGTCTCGTTGAACAGCCGGTTCCAGGCGGCCCGACCGGTGACCGACTTTTCGTGAAACAGCTGCTCCAGCTGATCGTCGAGCTGGTAGGGCAGTTCTTTTCTGAGGTCTTCGATCCACGGGCGATAGTACGCCACTTCGGGTGCCTTGAGCGCCTCCGCCAAGACCGCTTCGTCGACCCGGTTGAGCTCGAGCGCAAAAAACAGCATCTCGGTCGTGATCCGAGTGAGCGTTTCCTGCATGTCGCCATAAAATTTGGCACGCTCGGGATCGCTGGTGTCGGCGGCATAGCGCAACCCGGCATAAGACGCGATCCGACCAATGAGATCCTGCAGCTGCTCATATTTGGCGATAGCCTTGGCCAGCGGAGCCCCGTCGCCAGCCAGCTGAGCGAGCCGGCCTTCAAAGGCTGTCTTGAGTTCTTTGACACCAGTTTCGGCGCGCGCAATATCGTTTTTGAGCGCTGTTGATTGCGGCCCCGAATAGAGATCCTCGAGCCGCCACTCGGGCATTTCGCCGAATTGGCTGGCGCCGCCCGACTGCTCAACCTTGTCTGCTGCCGTCATCTTTGTTCCTTACGCCCGTTACCTACAGATTGGGCAACCACGTCAAACCTGGCGCAATATGGGCCGGTCTGGCGACACACTTCAAGCTGTTAGCACTGTGAATGCGACGCCACGGCACCACAACCGTTCACGCATAAAGCTCTTGTTTACCGAAGTCGGCGAGGATTGCATCTGAAGTTTGGTTGTGTATCAGCGACGGACCATGGCCCTTGTGGGTTCAAGCACCGTCCTTTGTGAGTGTAGAGTCCCGTTATGCCGAAGTGCGTTCTAATCGTCGACGATGATCCTGCCCAGCGCCGTATCCTCGAAGAAGTCATCAAGAGATCTGGCTACACCACCCGCACCGCGGCCGGTGGTGATGAGGCGCTTGCCATCTTGGAAGCCTCAGA